>NZ_JBBCQL010000106.1:0-14655 GCF_037149975.1 Chryseobacterium sp. VD8
TTTTTATATTGATCCGCCACCACCCAATATCAACACAAGACCTTCCCCTTTTTCCCTACAGACCGCTTTCCCAACCTTTTTTTACCCAAAAAGAATTAAAAAAATGTAACCCTTTAATAGTTTAAATTTAAATCTTAAAAGGAAAAAAAAGCCCAAAAGTTTAAAAAAATCAAAGATTTTTTCTCTTTGCAGACTTTTGAAATACCTTGAATAAATCCAATAAAGTCTTTTGTGTAGCTTTTGCGGTTAAATTTAAAATGAGTTTACAACAAACATATAAACGTTTTTCGGATGAAACAAATTTCTGTTTAAAGTTTCTTATCCTGCTAAACAAAAAAATCTGCTTCCAAAGAAACAGATTCTGATATTTATACTGTAAAACGCTGAATTAGTTATTCGTAACTGAAAGTTTTACTTCGATATTATTTCTTGTCGCATTAGAGTACGGACAGATTTGGTGCGCTTTCTCTGTTAAAGCCTGTGCTTCCTCAATAGAAACTTCAGGAATATTTACATCAAGCTGAACAGCCAATCCGAAACCACCGTTTTCCAATTGTCCGATGCTTACTTCCGCCGTTACCGTAGTTTCTCCGGTTTTTGCTTTAGACAAAGAAATTACTCGGTTCAGTGCGCTGTCGAAACATGCAGAATATCCTGCTGCGAAAAGCATTTCCGGATTGGTAAAATCGTCATTGGCTCCGCCTAAAGCTTTAGGCATTTTCACGTCCAGATCAAGAACTCCGTTTTCGCTTTTTACGTGTCCGTTTCTTCCTCCTGTTGCAGTTACTTTTGTTGTATACAAAGTTTTCATTTATTTTTCTATTTTAGTTAATATTTTTTGAACATTTTCTTTCAGAGCCTTCCAGTCTTCTGGCGATGCTCCGATTTTCTGAAATAATTTTTCCGGAATTCCACAGGCTTTTTCCTGTAAATTTCTGCCGGATTCTGTGATGAAAACTTCCACCACACGTTCATCTTCTTTTTTTCTTTTTCTTTCGATAAATCCTTTATTTTCAAGTCTTTTAAGAAGCGGTGTAAGCGTTCCGCTGTCCAGATACAGCTTTTCGCCGATGCTGTTTACCGGAAGTCCGTCATGTTCCCAAAGCACCATCATTACAAGATACTGCGGATAGGTAATATCCAGCTCATCGAGAAAAGGACGGTAAAGCCCCGTAATTTCCTTCGCAATAACATATAAAGGAAAGCAGAGCTGGTTTTCTAATTTTAAAAATTCGGGATTTTCCATGATTTCTGAAAAATGAAGAGGTTTTATTTTTTGATGATGAATTCGTCCATTGGAATTCTTACTTTTTTCATGTGCGACAGCCAGTCGTTTTTCTCATCTCTGTATCCTAAATACAGTAAGCTCACACTTTTTAAGCCTAAAGCTCTCAAGCCCAAAATTTCATCCACCACTTCATTGCTGAAACCTTCTGCGGGAGTGCTGTCTACTTTAAGTTCCGCAGCCTGAGCCATAGCAAGTCCTAAAGCAATATACGTTTGTCTTGCGGTATGCGCGAAATGTTCTTCTGGAGTCGGCGCACCGTAGATTTCTTTAATTTTATCGGTGTAGCTGGAAAATCTTCCTCTCGGCAAATCTCTTACATCGGTGTGATGATCGTACACTTTATCGATTTTCTCATCAGAATAGCTGTCCCATGCCGCGAAAACCAAAACATGAGAAGAATCTCTCATTACTTCAGGATTCAACGCACCCTGAACCATTTTTTCTTTTAATTCCTGATTTTCCACTACGATCACACGGAAAGGCTGTAATCCGGAAGAAGTAGGAGCGAGTCTTGCGGCCTCTAAAATTTTATTTAAATCTTCTTCTGATACTTTTTTTGTTGGATCGTATGCTTTTACAGCGTGTCTCCAGTTTAAATCTTCTATTAATGACATTTTGTTAATTTTTTTATTTGAATACTATGATGCAAAAATATTGCCAAATTAAATTGTGTACAATTTAATTTTGTTAAATTTAATTTAAAAAATTTTAAAACCTTCTTAAAACATCGCAGGAATCGGATTTTTTCTGAAGACTGAACTTTCCATTTTTGCTGAAGAATTTTAAACCAAAAACAATGCAGAGATTTAAAAACAAAACCGCTCTGATTACAGGCGGAACCAATGGAATGGGATTCGCAACAGCGCAACAGTTTATACAGGAAGGCGGAAAGGCAATCATCACAGGAAGAAGTGAAGAAAATGTAAAAAATGCCGTAAAAAAGCTAGGCAAAAATGCTTTCGGAATTGTTTCGGATGCCGGAAAAATAAGCGATCTGATGAATCTTAGAAATGAAGCTGAAAAATTAACGGAACATATTGATCTGGTGTTTGCAAATGCAGGATATGGAAGATTTGCTTCGATTGAAAATGTGGATGAACATCATTTTGATGAGCTTTTCAATATGCTGGTAAAAGGCAGCTTTTTTACTGTTCAGCAGATGCTTCCTTTAATGAAAGAGGGGAGTTCGGTTGTGTTTAATACTTCTTTTGTCACAGAATTCGGAATGTTCAATTTTTCGGTGTATTCTGCGGCAAAAGCGGCAGTTCAGTCTTTTATTAAAACTTTCGCAACTGAATTGACGACTAAAGGAATCCGCGTAAACGGAATCAGTCCGGGACATATCAAAACCAATATTTTTAATAATACGGGTTTAAATTCAGAACAGATTGATGAAGCCGTAAAGCATATTATTCCTGCTATTCCTTTTAAAAGACAGGGAGAACCTTCGGAAATTGCAAAAGCAGTACTTTTTCTTGCTTCCGATGAAGCATCTTACATTCACGGAGCCGAACTGAGGATTGATGCCGGAATATCTGTAATTAAATGATAATGTGATGAAAAGATTATTTTACGTCTTTGATCTGTCTGATAATATTGGTTTTATTTTCAATGCCAATATCATATTTTTTGTTTGTCTTAAGACTTAAAGTTGCCTTTTCGATAAGATGGGTATAATCCTGAGATTTTTTTGAAAGATAGAAAACCTGCGCGCTGATTCCTATGGAAACACGAGCAAATTCTTGCGGTCGATCCGGATCATCTGTAATATCGGTAATCACTGAATTGTTGTACCATGTAAGGTTTTGTGAACTTTGATTGCCGGAGCAGGAAATGACCATCATTATTATGAAGAGAATATAGGTTAAGAATTTCATGAAAATATAATTTAAAAAGCTCCTGCAAAATAACAAATAATTGCAGGAGCTATATAAAGATTTGTTAGAATCCGCAGCTTGCTACACTTGGAGCCGGAACAGGAGAGCATCCGGACAATGTTGAAAATGTTGTCAGAACACAATTTGTATTTATATAATTATTGTCATAAAGCAGCGAACCGGACGGACTTCTGTAATATACATTTCCTGCCGTATTAGCATAAGACGAAACAGAGGCAGAGCCGCAGCTTGTATTTACGCAGGCATTTCTCCATGTAACATCGGTTACCGGACCAGATGTGAAAAGAGAAGGATCTATAATTCTTTTCTCCACTACACCGGAAGCATTTTTAAAGCTTACCAAGATGGCTACGTGATATCCCCACGAAACACAGCATGTTCCTGTAGAAGCTTTCAGATTTCCGTAGACAAATTGTTTTTCGCAGTCATAACCTGCATTCAGAAGGATCTGTCTCATTTTATGAGCTCTTGCATAACATCCGTCCACTGCATATCTGAACGTGATACATGGTGAAGAAGCTGTAGAAGTTCCACACGACTGATTTTTGATCTGTGTGAAAAGATTGTTCAGAGTCGCCTGATTCGGAATTACACTTACTGCTTTGCTGGTTTCACTTTGAGTTTCTTTGGTGAAAATAGATTTGAAGTAAGTAACATCTTCATCTGTTGCTTTTTCAACTTTGGCAATTTCGTTGGAATTTTTTTTCAGAAAAACATGAACCGGAGTTTCATTTTCGACCGCTGATTTAATCATTGAGATGAAGGCTTTGTTTTCTTTGCTGTCTTTAATTTCATAGAACTGCGCCGAAATGACGAAAGAAACTTTCAGTACATTGCCTTCCTTCTGGATTCCTACCGGAATAGTGCTGCCAAAGTCTCTCATGGCATTTTCATTGGTTTCTTTTACAACGAGATTCGGATCCTGATTGGCACTGGAATCTGAACAGGCATTGGAGGAAAGCACCATCACAAATGCCATTGCGGATAGCAGAAATTTTTTCATAGTTTTAATTTTTGTGGTTAATGATGTGCAGTTTGTTATTGATAGTTCACTGCGTTGTGATTTTAAAAGTAATAAAAAATTGAATATAAAATTCAAAATTTTTAAGAAATTTTATCAGGCATTCAGATTACCGATAAATACTGGAAAAATTAAATCGGGCGAAAGTATTTAATGTGAGTATGATGAAATTAATGGGGCATAAATTGATCATGTTTTATCACTCTTACCGAACTTCAGTCTGATGCGAAAATTATCAATCAAGGTTAGGTTGGGCAAAATTGATAATAAGTTTCGGCTGAAATCTTTCTGTTTTTCTATTTAACCTGAGTTCGGGATAAGTCTTCTTAAACGCAAGGATAAACAAAGAGATTAAATTATCAGGAATTCATTTTTTAAGATATACAAAGGCGTAAAATTGATCAAAGTAATACCATTTTTGTCTTTTTTAAATAAACGAAGTGCCTTTGTTTAGCTTACCAACTTTCAATAAGTACAAAAAATCTTTTGTTTTCCTTTGCGATAAATTAATATAATACTAAATCTATTGTTTAAATTTATTTCTTATCCCGAACTCAGGTTATTTAAGTTGTTTATAGTAAAAATCTTCTCCTTTAGGAGAAGAATCTGCGTAGAAATAATAATCAGTTCATCAATCAATCCGTAGGATTGATATCTGTAATTCTCAATGAATTTTCTAAAGATAGCGTTCCTACGGAACGCCGAACGTACGTCTAATATTCGTTTTTTAATTAAAAATCCCTACATATCGCAATATGCAGGGAAATGTTATTTAGTGAAAATTACTTAGCAATAAGTTTCGCTTCGAAAATCTCTGTAAAATGCTTTCTTATTTTCGCTTTAATGTCTTCCATTTCTTCAGGAGTGAGTTCTCTTTCCAATTCTCTTTTTAAGGAAGTTACCTGCTTGTCTTTAATGCCGCACGGAATAATGTATTCAAAATAACGCATATCCGTATTTACATTTAAAGCAAATCCGTGTAAAGTTACCCAGCGTGAAGCTTTTACCCCCATAGCGCAGATTTTTCTTGCATAAGGTTTTCCCACATCCAGCCAGACTCCGGTTTCTCCGGGAGATCGTTCGCCTTTCAATCCGTATTCGGCAATGGTTCTGATGATGACTTCTTCCAGATTTCTCATATATTTATGAATATCCGTGAAGAAATTTTCAAGGTCTAAAATAGGATAGCCTACAATCTGTCCGTAACCGTGATACGTAATATCTCCGCCGCGGTTTACCTTTACGAAAGTGGCTTCGATTTCTTTCAGTTTATCAATTCCGGCAAGCATATTTTCTTCATGCCCGCTTTTTCCCAGCGTATATACATGAGGATGTTCTACAATAAGAAAATGATTGGGCGTTTCGCTGTGCTGTTCCGCAGGAAGATCGCGGTTTTTAATTTTCAGATCTATGATGTTTTTCATCAGAGACTCCTGATAATCCCACGCCGACTGATATTCCCGCGTTCCTAAGTCTTCAAATTCTACTACTTTATTCTGAATTGTATTCATATCATTTTTTGAATACACAAATTTAGTGATTTTTAGGCTTTAATGGAATGGATGAAATCTATAGCTTTGGTCTTCCAGTCTCTATTTTGAAGTAAAATGTTGACGAAAGCAGTTCCGATGATTCCGCCATCCGCTTTTTCGGTTACATTTTCGAAGTCTTCTTTTGATTTGATTCCGAAACCGATCATCACCGGATTTTTCAAAGGAAGTGAAGCTAATCTTGAAAGATATTCTTCGTTTTTGAGAACAGCCTGATCGTTTCCGGTGGTTGAAGACGAACTGACCGCATACAAAAATCCGGAACTTAAGGAATCGAGGTATAAAATTCTTTCGTCCGAAGTTTCGGGAGTCACCAGAAAGGTGAAATTCAGATGGTATTTTGCTAAAATTTTCTGATAGTTTTTCTCAAATTCGATGGGAGGGAGATCGGGAATAATTAATCCTGAAACTCCACTTTCCGAGCATGCTGCACAGAATTCTTCAAATCCGAAACGCAGCACCGGATTGATGTAGCCCATTAAAATTAAAGGAACTTTTATTTCGTTTTTAATGGATTTCAATTGCGAGAACAGTTTTTCGATGGTCATTCCGTTTTTCAGGGCTAATTCATGAGCCTGCTGAATAACGGGACCGTCTGCAATAGGATCGGAATAGGGCATCCCGATTTCGATCATCTCTGCGCCGGAATCCTGAATTAATTGTATGATTTCAGCAGTGTTTTCCAGTTCGGGAATTCCTGCGGTGAAGTATATATTTAGTTTTTTCATTTAAATTTCTATTGATTTTAAAATTCTGCCATCAGATAATTTCCATTCCGTTAATCCATTGGCGCTTCTTCCCATAACTATTGCAGCAGCGGTGGATGGACTACTAAATAAATAGTCTTCGGTAAAGTCAAGTTTATTATGAGTATTGATGATTTTTTGTTCATCTATCAATCTTTGTCGGAAATTTATGATTGATTGATTCAGTGAAGTAGTGACGGTATCAGCAATTTCTGATCCTTTTAAAACGACAAATCCCTCATTAGTAATCTGACCTTTCGCATTTGCACCTCTTGTAGCTCTTATATAAAATGTGTTCTTTTCCTGCTCTTCAAATGTTTGATTTTCATGAATGAGTTCTTCAAAAATCTTGTAACCTAAAGTATTGGTTAAAAGTTTTATGTTCTCAGTAAATTCTTCCATTTCTGCACGATCTGATTCAGAAATACTAGGCTTTGTAGGTATGTTAGAGTTAACTAAATCATATCGGTTTACTTTTTTTGCTGTTTCGTAAAGTCTGTTTTCTAAATATTTTATGTGAGCTTTGTTTAAATTATCATCTTTACTAATAAAAACAATAACTTCATTCCAGAAATCTTTACCGGAAATATGCTGAGTAATTCTTTTGTAAATTTCTTCACCTTCTCCTATGTATGCTAAATCTTTATTGTTATCGGTTGATTTTCCAAATAAAATATAAATACCTGTATTTTCGAGTTCAGACCTATCTGCTGATATTTTTATTTTATTTCTTGGAATTCTGAATGCTTTTCCAGTCCAATTAGAGAGTTCACACGTTAATCTTCCATTAGGTTCGCCGTCAATAAGAAATATTTTAATGGTTTTTCCAAACATAGTAATAGTTAATTAGTTTATTGCAAAATTAAGAATTAAGATGTTTCAGATACGTTTCCATATCTTTATCTCCGCGACCGCTGAGACAAATGACCACAATATCGTCTTCGTTGAATTTCTTTTTGTCGAAAACTGCGAGCGCATGAGAACTTTCCAGAGCGGGAATGATGCCTTCGAGTTTGGTGAGCTCAAATGCTGATTTTAGTGCTTCATCATCGTTGATGCTGAAAAATTCTGCTCTTTGTTCCCTGAACAAATTGGCGTGAAAAGGTCCGATTCCGGGATAATCCAGTCCTGCGGAAATGGAGTGGGGTTCGATAACCTGTCCGTCATTGGTCTGCATCACAAGGCTTTTGCTTCCGTGAAGAATGCCTAAAGTTCCCAGAAAAGTCGTTGCGGCAGATTTTCCGGATTCTACACCGAAACCACCGGCTTCAGCAGCAATAATTTTCACGTGTTTTTCGTTCACAAAATGGTAAAAAGCGCCTGCTGCATTGCTTCCGCCGCCAACACAGGCAATAATATAATCAGGATTTTCTCTTCCTGTCTGTTCCAGAAGCTGTTCTTTTATCTCTTTTGAAATTACACTCTGAAATCTCGCCACAAGATCCGGAAAAGGATGCGGACCGACTACACTTCCGATCACGTAATGAGTGGTCACGGGATTGTTGATCCAGTCTCTTAAGGCTTCATTTACAGCGTCTTTCAGGGTTTTAGAACCTGAAGTTGCGGGAACGACTTTTGCGCCGAGCATTTTCATTCTTGCGACATTGGGAGCCTGTCTCTGGATATCGACTTCACCCATGTAAACAATGCATTCCAGTCCTAAAAGCGCGCAGGCTGTAGCGGTGGCAACGCCGTGCTGTCCGGCTCCGGTTTCGGCAATAATTCTGTTTTTTCCGAGACGTTTTGCCAACAAAACCTGTCCTAAAGCGTTATTGATTTTATGCGCACCGGTGTGGTTGAGATCTTCTCTCTTTAAGTAAATTTTGGTATTGTATTTCCGGCTTAAATTTTTCGCAAAATACAGTGGCGTTGCACGTCCTACGTAATTTTTTAACAAATCCTGATATTCCTGTTGAAAATCTTCAGATTCAATAATGTCAAGATAGTTTTTTTGCAGTTCCTCTACATTCGGGTAGAGCATTTCCGGGATGAAAGCGCCTCCGAATTCTCCATAATATCCGTGTTCGTCGGGGTTTCTATAATTCATTTTGTAATGTATTTATTAATGAAAGGTTATAATCAAACTGCTGTTTGCTGATCTGTCTGTTCTTATGCAGCAAATGCAGTTTTGCAGTTAAATCTATTAAAATATTTAAATTCAGTTTCGAGCCATACATGGTAATCGCAATTTCAAGATTATCAATGAGATAATAAGAATCGAATTTCTCATACAGGCAGAAAATTTTACAGTAAACGATTCCGAAATCATATTTTACACTGGCTTTTACGTTGCTATCGAGCAATTTATCGGCAATCACTACCAAATGATAGCTGTCCCAGAAATGAATGGTTTTAAAGAAATATTCGACATCTTCTTTGTGAAAATTTTTAATGATTTCGATGAAATCACTTAATAATTCTCCGATGTACCAATATTCTGTATTGCTGTCATTTTCAGAGACAAAATCATGCAGTCTTTCTACTTTTTCATTTTCAAATTTTTGAGAAAACAGGACTCTGTGAACGGATTTTCCGATCTCTTCAAGATTTAATTTCTTAAATTTTAAAAGTTTGAGTTTTCTCGAATAATATTTTTTCAATGTTTTTTGTTTTTTTATTGTAAGCTTGTTTAAACTTTTTTACCACAAAAGATTTAAACACTTTAGTTGTTTAAGTTTACTACTTAAATGGAAAAAAGAGCACATAAGTTTAAAAAAATCAAAGATTTTTTTTCTTTGCAGACTTTTGAAATACTTTAAATAAATCCAAAAAAGTCTTTTGTCTTTTGCGGTTAATTTTAAAATGAGTTTAAACAAATTTTGTGTTTTAATGTATGATCAGATCAGTTTTTCTTTAAATATTTTTATTTGGCTGATGTTTTTAATTCCGGGTTCTTTTTCGAACCTCGAATTGATGTCCAGAGCAAACGGTTTTTGTTTTAAAATGCTTATGTTTTCTATATTTTCTTCTGAAATTCCGCCACTTAAAAAATAGGGAAGGGGAATTTCAATGTTGTTTAACAAATTCCAGTCGAAGGTTTTTCCTGTTCCTCCAAATGTTTTTGAATCGGTATCGAAAAGAATATAATCGTTTGTTTGCACATATTGATTGATTGTTTTCTGAAGCTCATCAGAGTTTTGATTTCCGATTCGGATTACTTTGATGATTTTGATTTCAGAATTTAATTTTTTTCTTAATTCTGTAATAAAATTTTCATCTTCATCGCCGTGAAGCTGTATGAAATTCAGTTTAGCTTTTTCTGCTGTTTCAATTATCTTTTCTAAATTTTCATTCACAAAAACACCGACTTTTCCAGAGTGTTCAATTGCTGAAATCTGTTCCGGATTTAAATGTTTCAAAACATACCTGAGCGATTTTTCATAAAAGATAAAACCAAGAAAGTCTGTCTGTAAAGATATTAACTTCTGAATCTGATCAGATTGGGTTAATCCACAAACTTTTAGCTTCGGAGCATTTTTATTCGTCAATAGATTGTTGTCTGGTGATTTCATAATCTGATTTTTAAATTCCTGTATTCGAAATAAATTCAGCCAGCTTTTTTCCGGGATTTTCATGTTTCATAAAATATTCGCCCATCAGAAATCCGTCGAAACCTTCATTTTTTAAGTATCTGAAATCTTCTTCGTTGTAGATTCCGCTTTCGGCAACAGACAGAATTTCTTTCGGAAGCTGATTTTTCAAATTAACGGAATGTTGCAGATCTACTTTGAAATCTTTTAAATTTCTGTTGTTAATTCCTACAAGATCAATGTTTTTATGAATATGTTTCAACTCTTCTTCGGTATGGATTTCCAGTAAAACTTCCAATCCCAACTCGTGAGAAAGTTCTGTAAATTCTGAAACCTGCTGCGGTGAAAGACAGGCTGCAATCAATAAAATAACATCTGCACCGATGCTTTTGGCTTCATAAAACTGATATTCATCAATCATGAAATCTTTTTGCAGGATCGGAATATTTACAGAATTTCTTACATTCAGAATATCCTCAGAACTTCCTCCGAAAAAATCCCGATCCGTTAAAACAGAAATTCCGCTCGCTCCGAATTTTTCATATGCAAAAACCACTTCTAAAGGTGAAACGGTATCATTAATAATTCCTTTGGAGGGTGACTGTCTTTTGAATTCAGCAATGATTCCGCTTCTCTTTTTTAAGCTTTCTTTCAGTGAAAAATTTTCTCTTCCGAAAAATTCAGATTCCTTCAATACTGAGACTGAAGTATTCGATTTTGAGAAGGAAACCTCTTCTTTTTTTCTTTGTATGATTTTATCTAAAATATTCATCTTTCTTTTTAATTTACTATCCATTGTCATTTCGAACGTAATGAAATGAAGTGAGAAATCTAACTTTAAATGGTTTCATTTGAGAAATTCCAATCAGGATTAAAATCATCTATTAATTTGTCCTTTTTCATTCTGGAATATCCCTTAATTTGTTTTTCTCTTAAAATTGCCTGCTCAATATCCTGAAAATGTTCATAATAAACTAAATAAAAACATTTGTACTTAGAAGTAAAATGAACTTTGTCTTCCGTCTTTGGATTTTTATGTTGATGTAATCTGGTTTTTAAATTATTTGTTACACCTACATACAAAACAGACTTGTTATAATTTGTTAAGAGGTAAACATAATAGTTATGTGTACCTAAAGTTTTCAGCATATTCTGTGTTTTTATAGATTCTTCGCTTCACTGCGTTTCGCTCTGAATGACAAATGAAATGAAAAAATATTATTCCAAAAGAAGTTGCAGACTTCTTAATGCTTTTCCTCCGTGTAAACTTTCTTTCGCCATCAAAAGGCAATCTTCATAGCTTCCGAATTTTTCGGTATGATAAAGGGCAACCGCTGCGTTTGCCAATACGACAGCATTCTGTTGTTCCGTTCCTTTTCCCTGAAGAATATTTCTGAAAATTTTTGCCGTTTCCTGAGGCGTTTCTCCCGCTTTTATGCTTTCATGTGTAATAGAATCAAAACCTAGATCTTCTGTGGAATAGACTTCTTCTCCTTTTTTGGTAATAATTTTACTGTCGTGGGTAAGACTGATCTCGTCGTAGCCGTCCATCCCATGAACAAGGATAAAATCACGGTTGTCCTTCTGCAAAAGATACTGGTAAATTCTTGCGATTTCCAGATTGTAAACTCCGATCATGGAAAACTGAGGTTTTGCAGGATTCACAAGCGGACCGAGAAGGTTGAAAAAAGTTCTGAGACCTAAAGCTCTTCGCAGCGCACCAACCGATTGCAGTGCCGGATGAAAGTAGGGAGCGTGTAAAAAACAGATGTTGGCTTTTTCAAGATCTTCCTGAAGTTTTTCCGAACTGTTTTTAAATTCATAGCCCAGTTCTTCCAGTACATTGGAAGATCCGGTGATGGTAGAAGCTCCGTAATTTCCGTGTTTCGTTACTTTCTGTCCCGCTCCTGCGACTACAAAACTTGATAAAGTTGAAATATTGATGGTGTTTTTTCCGTCACCGCCCGTTCCTACAATATCAATGGCATCTCCGGAATCGATGTTTACGGGAACTGCCATTTGCAGAAGGGCTTCACGAAAGCCTTCGAGCTCTTTAAGTGTGATATTTCGCATGAGGAAAACACTTATAAAAGCCGTAACTTCGGTTGCATTGAATTTATTCTGGGCAATCTCAATCATAATCGCCTTTGCCTCAGATTTGGACAAGGTATGATGATTAAAAAGGTATTGCAGGATCTCTTTCATTTGTGGAGGTTTTATGGTTGAGGGAATTTGTGCTGTTTTCAATTGAGTAGAAAATTTTTGATGATAATTTCTCCCTGCGGAGTAAGAATGCTTTCCGGATGAAACTGTACACCGTGAACATCATATTTTTTGTGCTGTAACGCCATAATCATTCCATCTTTGTCTACTGCGGTAATTTCCAGTTCTTCCGGTAAATCTTCGCGGTTAACAACCCAACTGTGGTATCTTCCGACTTCAATTCCGCTGGATAGATTTTTAAAAATTTTGGTATCTTCTTTTACGAAATCTGCGGAAGTTGCCACTCCATGAAAAATTTCTGAAAGATTGGTTAAACTTCCTCCAAAAGCTTCTGCAATTGCCTGCTGACCGAGACATACGCCTAAAATGCTTTTTGTAGGAGCGTATTCTTTGATCAGATCCAGTAAAATTCCGGCTTCTTCCGGAATTCCGGGACCGGGTGAAAGTACTATTTTATCGTACTGATCGATTTCTTCCAGACTGATCTGGTCATTCTTTACCACATCTACTTTGGTATCTAAAACTCTCTCGATAATCTGAACCAGATTGTAGGTAAAGCTGTCGTAGTTATCGAATACGAGAACTTTGGTTTGTTTTATAGTATTGCTCATTTTTTTGATTTTAGTAATTTTCGACTAATTTCTCCGCTTTTTCCACTGCTTTTTTCAGGGCATTCAGTTTATTGTTTACTTCCTGAAGCTCACTTTCGGGGTTGGATTTTGCCACAAGTCCGGCTCCTGCCTGATAATACAGCGTATTGTTTTTGCTTAAAAAAGTACGGATCATAATTGCCTGATTGCAGTCTCCGTTCAGTCCAATCATCCCAATGCATCCTCCATAATATCCTCTGGAATCTTTTTCATACTGGTTAATTAACTGCAACGCTCTGTGTTTTGGGGCTCCGCTTAAAGTTCCCTGCGGAAAAGTTGTTGCCACCATTTCGAAAGGATTTATATTTTCCTGCAGATCTGCCGTCACTTCGCTTACCATGTGGATAACGTGGGAGAAAAGCTGTATTTCCTTTAATTTGGTTACCGTTACGTTTTTTCCGAGCTTTCCAAGATCATTCCTTGCGAGATCTACAAGCATCGTGTGTTCTGCATTTTCTTTTTCATCGTTTTTTAAAGTTTCGATAGACTGGAGATCGGTTTCAAAATGTCCTGTTCTTTTGAATGTTCCGGCAATCGGATGAATAACGGCTTTGTTGTTTTTGATGATTAACTGGCTTTCAGGGCTTGAACCAAAGAGTTTATAATTGCCATAATCGAAGAAAAATAAATAAGGGGAAGGATTGATGTTTCTTAATGCACGGTACACATTGAATTCATCTCCTTTAAATTTCTGCTGAAATCTTCTGCTTAAAACCAATTGAAAAACATCGCCTCTCATGCAGTGTTTCTGGGCTGTTTTTACGAGTTCGATATATTCTTCATCCGTAATATTAGAAGTTTCTGCTCCTTCTTTTTCGAAAGGATAAATTACGGAATTCAGATTCTTGATTAAACTTTCCAGCAGGTAAAATTCAGATTTTACACTTTCCATCTGATTTTCAATGATATGCATTTCGTCGTTGTAATGATTGATGGCAATAACATATTGATATAATCGGTACCGAAGAATCGGGATTTCACCTTCGGGACTTTGTGTTTTGAACTGAATATTTTCAAAAAACTGAACCGCCTCGAAACTGGTATATCCGAAAAGGCTTTGTGCCGTCTGTTCTATAGGATCTGCCGTTTTTTCGCATTCGAAAAGATCCGAGAAATTCTGAAAAACATCTTCAATTTTATTTTCAATGATAAATTGTTTTACAGGTTCCTGTCCCGGAAGTTTTATTTCAAAATCATTTAAATTTTTAATTTCAATTCCGGCAATCGCATTGATGGCAATGAAAGAGAAGTTATTATCGATATTTTTAGAATCTGAACTTTCCAGAAGAATGGTATCTCTGAATTTGTCGCGAATCTGCAGATAGATATTCATCGGAGTCTGAAGATCTCCGAGTGTTTTTTTGGAAACGGTTTTTATTTTTATCTTTTTACTGAACATTGCAGTTGAATTTTAAAATGGATGAAACAAAAAAAGACTTCAACGATTACGTCAAAGTCTTTATTATTTGTTATAAATTATTTCTGTTGGTTGTTTAGCATTAACAACATGACAATAACATCAGACCCGACGAAGAGTTTGAATGCCACCACCACATATTTTTGTTGTTAACCATAGTACAAATGTATATAATTTTTTTAATATGAAAACAAAAAAAATATGAAATTAAAAAAAACTTTTATGGTTGTCCTCAATTTATCATCATTAAAAAAACTTTGCGTTCTTTGCTGAGTGAAACGGCTTTGCGATCTCAAAAACAGTCGGCATATACAAAGAATCTTAGCGAACCT
>NZ_JBBCQL010000107.1:0-14598 GCF_037149975.1 Chryseobacterium sp. VD8
GATCACGGTAGAGAGTACCGGTCTTTCTATAAATTGTTTTAACATAAGAAGTTTATTTTTTAATGTGGTTTAAACTTTTTAGCTTTAAATTTTTAAACACTTAAGTAGCTTTTAGTTTAATTAAAAACTTTGCATGAAGTTCACTTTAGCTGAAAATCAAAGATTTTCAAAACCTTATGTGTACTTATTGAGCGATTGCTTTTTAACTTACAATAACTTAAGTGCTTAAAAACTTTTGTGGTTAAAGAAGTTTAAACGGTTATAATGGTTTTGCTTTCAGTAAGCTGTCGGATGAAATCGCTTTCGGCTTGATAGAAGCACCATCTTTTAACATTCCGATTCCTGTGAATACAATCTTTTCTCCCGGCTGTATTCCTTCGGAAATAAAATAATAGTTTTCAGTTTTTCCTGAGATTTTTACAGGCTTACCGGTTACTTTCTGGTCTTTACCAACTACATAAACATAAGTTTTATCCTGAATCTCAAACGTAGATTCCTGAGGAATAATGACAGCATTCGATATCAATTGAGGCATACGAACTCTGCCTGTATTTCCGGTTCTCAACGTTCCGTTGGTATTTGGGAAAACCGCACGAACACTGATTGCTCCTGTAGATTTGTCAAACTGTCCGTCTACGATGCTCATTTTTCCTTTTTGCGGATAAATGCTGTTGTCTGCAATCACCAACTCTACCATGGGCATATTTTTCAGCTTTTCTTCTAAACTTGCGCCTTCATATTTATTCTGAAAAGCGATAAAATCCAGTTCGCTTAAAGAAAAGTAGGCGTAAATCTCACTGATGTCTGATAATAAAGTCAAGGGATTCACATCTGTTCTGGAGATCAGACTTCCTTTTTTGTGAGGAATTCTTCCAATGTATCCGCTTACCGGAGCTGTAATCGTTGTAAATCCGATATTGATTTTTGCTCCTCCAACTGATGCTTTTGCCTGTGAAGCGGCGGCAAGTGCGGCTGCATAATTTGCTTTTGCAGTTCTCAATTGTACCTCAGATACGACTTTTGCAGCAACCAAAGGCTCTAATCTGTCAACCTCCACTTTTGCTTTCTGGATATTGGCATTGGCAACCTGTAAATTAGCATTTGCCATATTCATCTGCTCTCCGTAAGCTCTGGAATCTATTTTAAATAATGGCTGTCCGGCTCTTACATAAGCGCCCTCTTCCACATAGATTTTATCTAAATATCCGTCGACCTGAGACCGGATTTCCACGTTATTTTTTCCTTCCAAAGCAGCCGGAAATTCCTGATAGGTTGTTGCCGGTGATGAAATAACGGTGTAAACAGGAAGTTCAGGAGCGGGTGGTGCAGCGTTGGCTCCTTCTGCAGCCTTTGTGCAGTTTTGTAAAAGAATAATACTTGAGATCAGTGCAATGAGTCTTATTTTTCCAAATATTTTCATTTTGAGTTTAAATTTTTAATGAAATGTTAAATTAAGTAGTGATGTTTTTAATTTGAATTATGTTATTTTTTCTAACGGTGTTAATTTTTAGTTTAAAAAAAATTTCAAAATTCTTAATGTGATTTTAGATCGTTGTTTCCATGAGAAGAACTTTTTAATGTTGGTTAGATATGATTTAGATGAGGTGTGAAGTGTGTTACTTTTGCTAACGGTGTTAATTATTCAGGACAAAAAATGATTATCAATTCATTGGTTACATTCTACATGATTGTTTTTTTAATTTTAAATTCGGTTTAAATGAATACTTTATATTAATTGATGTTAATATTCCTAACGGTGTTAATTTTTAATTCAAAAAAATTTACAAAGACTTAATGAAAGCAGAAACTGTTTCATCAAGAGTCGTTTTGTTCATCGTAGAAGGAATATCGTCATTACGCATCATCATGATCGAAATCAAGCCATGTACTGCTGAAAACAGGGCGTGCGACATGTGACAGGCATTATCCGGATTGGATCCGTTTTTCTTAATAATCTCGTACGTACACTCGTAAAGCATATTCTGGAAAGAAGAAAATTCTTCCTTCATCATTCCTTTTCCGCTGCACTGCATTCCCAATCCGAACATTAGCTGATAATACTCTTTGTTTTTAAATGCGAACTTCCAGTAAGCATCCACAATAGCTTTCAGTTGTTCGTCCGGAGCTTCATATTCTCTCTGGGCTTTCAGCAACTCTATGTGTAAACAGTTGAAACCATTCAGCGAAATTTCATACAAAATAGCTTCTTTGTTTTCAAAATAATCATAAACTACCGGTGCACTGTATTCTATGGCATCGGCAATTTTTCTCATGGAAAGGGATGCCCATCCTTCGGTTTTAGCCAAAGAAAACGCAGCATCCAGAATACTGGCGCGTATATTTTCTTTTTCTCTTTGCCGACGTTCGTGCAGACCCATGATTTTTAATTACTAACAGTGTTAGCAAAACTACAAACTTTTGAGGATAACTTCCAAACAAATTTTACGCTTTAACTTTTAAAGTAAGGCTTTGAAGATGTTTGTAATTTGGCTTGGATGCCGGAAGGATGGGAGCTGGAAGTACTTTTAATATGTTGATTTTTTTATTATTGTAAAAATTAATAGAGTTTATAGTCCCACTCAATCGAGTGTAATTTCTGAGACTTCCATCTTCCCGTATCCATCCTCCATACTATAATAATCAAGAAATTCTATATCTTTGTAACCAAATAAAAAAGTTATGAATACTCCTTCAAATATGATTGAATTGGGCACAAAAGCTCCTTTTTTTGAGCTTCCGAACCCGTCAAAAAGTAACGAAATTCAGTCTTTGGATGATCTGAAAGGCGAAAAAGGAACTTTGGTGATCTTTATGTGCAACCACTGTCCGTTTGTTCTTCATGTAATTGATAAATTAACCGAACTGTATGAAGATTACAACGAAAGAGGAATTGAATTTATCGCCATCAATTCGAATGATGTGGAAAAATATCCCGCAGATTCTCCTGAAAAAATGATTGAATTCCAAATTGAAAGAAAGTTTGATTTCCCTTATTTATACGACGAAAGTCAGGCAATCGCAAAAGCGTATGATGCAGCCTGCACACCGGATTTCTTTTTCTTTGATGAAAAACTGGATCTGATCTACAGAGGACAGATGGATGATTCCAGACCGGGAAATCACAAAGAAGTAACAGGAGAAGATCTGATTATTGCTTTCGAAAATCTTTTGTTGGGAGAACCGCAGGAAGAAATTCAGAAACCGAGTATGGGATGCAATATCAAGTGGAAGTAATTTTTGGTTGATAATAGCGGGCTGTCAGTTGATAGCTTCGCAATTCAAATATAAAAAGTTGTTCTTTTTGAACAGCTTTTTTTGTTTTGTAATGATTTGAAAAATGAGTTGTTTAAATTCAGGTAAAAAAGTTATCCACAATTTTATCCACAGAGTTATCCACAATTTATTTTGCTAAAAACTGGCTTTCACTTTTACTTTTTCTTCTACCTTTAAATCTACATTCACTCTGTTCTGTGCAAAATTTTTCATGAATTCCGAAGGGGTCTTTCCTGTATATTTTTTAAACATTCTGTTGAAATACGTTACATTATTAAAACCACAGCTGTAACTGCATTCTGAAATACTTTTATCCTGTGCCATCAGTAAACAGGCTTTATTGATGCGGTACCGGTTCACAAATTCGGTGAAAGTGATCTGAGTTGCTTTTTTGAAAAAATTACAAAATGCAGGTAAAGTAAGATTGGCAAGTTTGGCGACGTCCTCAATGTCAATTTCTTTATCATAATGATGTTCCACGTAGGTGAAAATATTTTCCAGTCTTGTTTTGTTTTTGGAAATAATCGTGTAAGGCATGATTTCCTTATTCAGAAGTTCGTAATCATCACATTTTGAAAGCTCAAAAAGAATTTCCAGCAATAAAAGATATCTTCTGTATCCTTCAGATTTCAGCATCAGTCTTAGTTTTGGAAGCATATTAATATGAACCTCATCATGAAAATGAATTCCGTACTTTGAAAGTTCCAAAAGATTTTTAATGGATCTTGCTTCAACTTCCTGTTGCGGAAACTGCAGGATTTCTTCCTTAAACTGCAAAACAATTTCTTCATGCGGATCGATAGAGTTCAGTCCAAAACCGGAGTGAGGAATATTGGAGCCAATTAACACCAGATCTCCGTTCGTATAATTGCTTTTATGATAACCAACGTGGCGCGTTCCGCTCCCGGAAACCACACACACAAGTTCAATTTCGGGATGATAATGGTATTCCCATTTGAACTCTGAAATAGGAGAATTGTTGTGAATCGTGCGAAAAGAGCTCTTTTCATCGGGGATTACGCGTTCAAAAGTGACTTTCATTTAGTTAATCATAATTTGTTTCCTAAAATAATAATTATATTAATATGGTTCAAATATTCATTTATAATGTTAAATTAACGTTAAGGCAAATGCTTATATCTTAGCCCACAAGAAATTATATGAATGAAAAATTTCAATATTAAGGCAGTTTTATTTTTAAATTATTTTGTTTTTGCCATTCTTCTGAATTCTGTAGGAACGGTAATTTTACAGATGCAGCAAAACTTCGGGATTTCCAAATCTTCAGCCAGCGTTCTGGAGGGTTTTAAAGATCTGCCGATTGCGATCTGCTCTTTCATTCTGGCTTCGTTTTTACCTAAAATAGGAATCAAAAGATCGATGCTGATCGCCTTGCTTTTGGTGAGCTGCATGTGTTTCGTAATGCCTTTTGCCAATGCGTTTTGGTTTTTCAAATTATTGTTTACGATTGTCGGGGTTTCTTTTGCGTTAATTAAGATTTCCGTTTTCACTTCTATTGGTTTGGTAACGGATTCAGATAAGGAACATTCAAGTTTTATGGGTTATCTGGAGGGTTTTTTTATGATCGGCGTATTAATGGGAAATGTTTTATTCAGCTTATTCATAGATGACCATAATCCGAGATCAACCCATTGGCTGAATGTGTATTGGGTTTTGGGAGGGATTTCCACACTTTCATTTTTGTTTTTATTCTTCACAAAATTAGATGAACATGAAGCGAGAAGCGAGAAAACGGACTTGCTTGGAGATCTAAAAAACAGTGTGAGTTTATTCAGTTATAAAAAAGTTCTGTTCTTTTTACTGTGTGCTTTCCTTTTTGTTTTGGTAGAGCAGAGTTTCCAGACATGGACACCGACTTTTTACAAAGAGATTTTAAAAGTTCCGACTTCCATGAGTATTCAGGCGGGAGCGGTTTTGGCAGGAGCTTTCGCACTGGGGAGATTCTTATCAGGATTCTTCTCTAAAAAGTTCAGTTGGATCTACGTGGTTTCTTTTTGTGTGGTAGGTTTTGCCATAAGTATTTTATTGGTTCTGCCATTAACTCACAATATTAGTATTAATGCAGGAACAACCTGGTTAAATGCTCCGTTGGTTGTTTACTTATTTCCTTTGATGGGCGGTTTACTGGCTCCGATTTATCCAAGTATCAACTCTGTGATTTTAGCATCTATTCCGAAATATTTACACAGCGCAATGTCGGGTTTAATTGTGGTTTTCTCGGCAATCGGAGGAACCATCGGATCGATTATCACAGGTTTTGTGTTTCAGGAATTCAGCGGACAGCAGGCATTTTACCTTTCATTAATACCGCTTTCATTGTTGATTGTTTCAGCAGTTATTATGAACAAATTAAAAATAAATCCTAAAAAATAAAATGAAGAAGCAGTTATATATATATGAAATTCAGGCTCTTTTTGATGATGTACAGAGATCAGAGGTTTTTGAAGATCAGAAGATGATGACGGATGCGGTTCCCTTGTTTCCGGTCGAAGAAATTAATGCAAAATATGAAGAAGGGAAACAGTCGGAAGATTTTAACCTGAAAGAATTTGTCCTGTCAAATTTTGATTTTCTGGGAGCTAAAATATCCATTCAGAGGGAAGATCACCTTCCGATTGAAGAACACATTGGAAAATTATGGGATGAACTGACAAGAACAGCCTATGAGGAAAAAGGAACGTTGCTGAAACTTCCAAAACCGTATGTGGTTCCGGGAGGTCGCTTCAATGAATTTTTCTACTGGGACAGTTATTACATCATGTTGGGACTTCAGATTTCCGGAAGAGTGGAAATGATGGAAAATATTATTGAAAACTGTTCTTATCTTATTCAGAACGTAGGATTTGTACCGAATGCAAGCAGAACCCATTTCTTAAGCCGTTCTCAGCCGCCCTATTTCTCGTTGATGCTGGATCTGCTTTTTGAAACAACGAAAGACGAAAATATTTACATCAAATATCACAATACTTTAGAAAAGGAATATGCTTTCTGGATGAACGGAACAGAAGAACTGGAAAATGGTTCGGCGGTAAACAGAGTAGTGAAAACAATTCACGGAGATGTATTGAACAGATATTATGATGCTGAAAACATACCGCGCCCTGAAAGTTATTTAATTGATATTGAAGACAGTGAAAATGCAGGAGAAGAATTTTACCGAAACATCAGAAGCGCCTGCGAATCGGGTTGGGATTTTTCCAGCAGATGGTTTGCGGACGGAGAACATATACAGACTATTGAAACGTTGAATCTTGCTGAAGTTGATCTGAACTGCCTTTTATGGCATTTGGAAGAAACATTGGCAAAATCTTCATCGCTTCAAAAATTAAATGAAAGAAAAATTGATTATTCTGAAAGGGCAGCAAAGCGAAGACAAATGATAGATCAGTATTTCTGGAACGAAACTTCCGGAACATACAAAGACTATCATACTCAAAAAAACACAAACACACCGTCTGAACATATTGCTGCCCTTTATCCTTTGTTCCTGAAAATCGCCAGTGAAGATCAGGCAAAAGCTGTTGCGGAAAATATTGAAGAAAAATTTCTGTATCAGGGAGGTTTAGTAACAACGACTAAAAACACAGGTCAGCAATGGGATTTTCCAAACGCGTGGGCGCCGTATCAGTGGTTGGGTTATCAGTCGATGAAAAACTACGGATTTGATGATCTTGCTGAAAAAATTAAAAACAACTGGTGCAGCAACGTGGAAAGGGTATACAAAAACACCGGAAAACTGATGGAAAAATACAATGCTTTAGACATCGAAACCGTTGCAGGAGGCGGAGAATATCCTAATCAGGATGGTTTCGGATGGACGAACGGAGTGTATCTCAAATTAAAAAAGAATTAACAAACAAATAAAAATCAAATAAGGCTATGAAAAAAAGATCGATGTTTTTACTTGCCGGTATCGCAACCTTGTATTACAACAATGCATACGCTCAGGAAACTCCTAAGGATTCCACAAGATCGGCTTCCATCGAACAGGTGGTTATTACGGGTAACTCTAACCCGAAAAAGAAAATAGAATCGAGTACGGCGATTTCTACGTTTACAGCAAAAGAAATTCAGAAACAAAACCCGATCAGTGCGGCAGCTTTGTTGCAGCGTGTTCCCGGTTTTGCGGTAGAAACTTCCGGTGGTGAAGTAGGAAACAACCTTTTCGCAAGAGGTATTCCTTCTGCGGGAGCGTATGAATTTGTACAGGTTCAGGAAGACGGTCTTCCGGTGTTCGAAGACGGAGCATTGCAGTTTGCCAATGCAGATAATTTCTTCCGTGTAGACAATTCGGTAAGCAGATTAGAAGCTTTGAGAGGAGGTTCAGGTTCTATTTTTGCGAACAATTCTCCGGGAGGTTTAATTAACTTTATTACCAAAGAAGGAGGGAACGATTTCAGAGGAACGGCAAAACTGGAAACCAGTACTTATGGATTAATGCGTACTGATGTAAACGTAGGAGGAGCTTTGGTTCAGGACAAATTATTCTTCAATGTAGGAGGTTTTTACAGAACAGATGACGGAATCAGAAAAACAGGTTTTAAAGCCAATCAGGGCGGACAGATCAGAATGAATCTGAAATATGTTTTCGATAAAGGCTATGCTAAAATCTATTACAAAAAACTGGATGACAGAAATACGTTCTTCCTTCCGATTCCTTTGGTACAGAACGGGAATGATCTGAAAGAATTTTCCGGTTTTGATGCTAATTACGGTACCTATAGCTACAGAAACATCAGTCAGTTGAACATTCCACAAGTGGGCGGAGGGTTTTTTAGCAGAAATTTAGAGGACGGAATTCATCCGAAAGTTGATGTTTTAGGAGCGGAATTCAAATATGATTTGGGCAGTAATTTCTCTGTTTTAAACAAAACAAGATATACCAATATCAATATGAATTATACGGGAATTTTCCCTGCAGGCGGACCTCAAAGCGCGGCTGATTTTGCCAAAGGAGCAGGAATTGCAGGAAATACATTCCAATATTCAATGGTAAGCAACGGAGCAGTGGTAAATCCTGGCTACGTTCAGAAATTAGGTTTCTGGGCAATTGATAAGCAGATGAATAATTTCGTTAACGATTTGCAGTTCAATTATAAATTTGATAAAGGAAATGTAACGGCAGGTTTCTACAAATCTAACTGGAAGTCTCATCAATACTGGAACTGGAGCAATATTTTAACAACGGCTACCGATAAACCGGAATTGCTGAACTTGGTAGATACTTCATTAACGCCAAACAGTGTAGGTTATTCTAAAACATACAATGGAGTTACCAATATGTCGTTCCTGTTGAGAGATTCTCAGATTCAGGGAAGTCTGAATGATCTTTATCTGAATTTAGACTATAATATTACCGATGATCTGAGTTTTAACGGAGGAATTCGTTACAGCCACGATTTCTACAAGGGTTACGGTGTGAACACAACGAGCGGAAATCTTAACAATTCCGGATTGACTACTGACGGAACGCACAGTTTTGCAACAACCACTGCGGACGAAAATATGTCTGTTTTAGGCAATAAATACACGTACTGGAATTTTGATGTGAATAAAGTTTCTTTCACAACGGCGCTGAATTATAAAATTAATAAAGAAAATGCAGTGTATGCCCGTTTCTCTAATGGTTTCAGATCGCCGAATGAGGAAGCGTACTACAACAATATGAATAATTTATCTGTTGTAAAGCCGGTAACAACCAATCAGTTGGAAGTGGGATATAAGTATTATTCAAGAACGTTTGATGTGGCGGTAATTCCGTTCTATTCTACATTGAAAAATCTTTCATTCACGGATGTGTATTCAGATGGAAGCTCAGAGAACAAATTTGCAAATACATCAAACTTAGGGGTTGAGTTTGAAGGATACGCAAGATTATTCAATAATGTGTTTGAAGTAACGTTCAACGGAACGATCCAAAATCCGAGATATAAGGATTTCACAGGAAGAAATGCAGACGGAACAACATTCAGTTACAATGATAATACGGTAAGAAGAATGCCGAAATTCTACTTCAATATTTCTCCTGCGGTAAATCTCACCAAAGAGTGGAGAGCTTATGTAAGCATGAATTACTACGGAAAGCGTTTTCAGGATGAGAAAAATGCGCAGACTCTGCCTTCTTTCTCAGAATTTGGAGCGGGAACTTCTTATCAGTTAGGGAAAATCCGTTTTGCGGTGGACGGAACCAATATCTTTAATACCATCGGTATTACAGAAGGTGATCCAAGAGCCGGATCTCCATCGGGAGACGGAATTATTATGGCAAGACCAATTATGGGTGCTGCGGTAAGAGCTTCTATTACGCTTGATTTCTAAAATTTATTTCTTCATATAATTGATAAAACCGTCAGGATTTTTCTGACGGTTTTTATTTTAATATATCTTACTCTTTTTCAGGGCTCTTTTCAAATTTTCAAAATCATCATCTTTATATCTTCTTGAGCCGGATAAATTTATTTCTTTTAAATTTTTTGGAAAAAGATCAGGATTTAAATCTGTAAGTTTTGTCTCGCTCAAACCTAAATATTTTAAGTTTAACATTTGGTTGAGGGTTTTTGGTAATTTATTCAGTTCGCAGTTTTCAATACGTAATGTTTTTAATTGATCTAATTGCGATATTGTCTCAGGAACTGTATCAATATCATTTCCTCGAATCATTAAATACTGTAACGATTTTATTCGGGTGAGCCATTCAGGAAAAACTTTTAATGGAAGATTTAGGAGTGAAATTTTTTTTAATTTTTTCAATTCAGCAATTTCTTTCGGAAGTTCAAAATCATCCAAATTATAAATAACAGGATGTGCCTGAATTTCTAAGGTTCTTAAGTTGATAAATTGCGAAAAAATGGCACCTTTGTCCTTTAGATTGTATTCTATAAACAGTAGACTAAGTTTTTTACAATTCTTTGGATTTTGCATTGCTTCGCTTAAGGACAAAAATTTAGTTTTTTTAAAAAAGAGCATAATTCAAGAATTTATTTTACATCTTAAGTTAAATTGTAATTACTGATAATTATCCTTTTTCATTAATCCAGTTTTCAATCATGGTAACAGCAGACGTAATAGCTTCTTCCAGTTCAAAAAAACTTTGATGTGTTTCTGCAACAGGATTTTTATCATCGTTATTTTTTATTATAGTAATATGATAGCCTCTTTCAGAACCATGCCAACCTGCAATAAGTAAGTAGTTTTGAGAATATGAAACTTCTAACATATCCGATTTCAGGTTTGATCTTGAAAAATCTTTAACAATATAAACTATAGTTCCGCTTTTAAAATCAATATGTTCAAAAGGATTTTTAGGCATTTTAAATACTTCAGGGATTGCCGAACCGTCCTGACTGTCATGCCAATCAAGAATCAGCCTTACATTATAATTAGAAAATATTTTGTCCTGAATGCGTGGTGAAAATTTGTATCGTCCTGATTTCAGTTTTTCACTTTTTACAATTCCTATTTTTGGCTGTATAAAAAGATTGTTCGCCTGATCTGTCTCATATGATAAATACAACGTCTGATCATCAGAAATAATTTTTAAATAAAATAAAAAATCGTAATCATCATCCGGTATAATATACCACAGATACAGTTTGTCTTTATAAATAATTTTTCTCTTTCCTTTATGTGATACTGCCATTTATTTATATCCAAAAATTCTCAGTCCTTCTTCTGTTATTTCATATTCCAACAGTCCCAAATTTTTTATGATCTGTTCAATTTTTTCTATCGGCTGAAAAAAAAATTCTGATGTCAGCTTTACATTTCTGTTCCAGCGTTCTGTTTCATGTTTTTCGGGGATCAGAATCCATTCAATTTCTTTATATCTGAATGGTCCCAGTTCGCTTACATCCCCAAAACCTTTCTCATTAAAACCTCCAAGATGAAATTTGTACGTTCTGTCGTTCAGCAGAAATTTAATGTATGCAGACTGAATATTAATTTCTGCATTCTGCATCTCTGTCAGTAACCTGAACCATTTTGAGTTGTTCATGTAGGAAACCCGTTTCAGAATTTCTTTCTCCAGTTTGTCCATAGAGACCTTATTTATTTTTTCGGGATAAGCTCATCAATGTATTTTAGCATAGTTTCTTTTACCGTACTTTCATTAAAATCTATGGTAACGGTTAAATTTCTTTCGTTTTCTGTAAATCTTATTGTATTGTTATCAGGCTCTTCAATCTGTCCGTCAACGATGAAAGTGAAGTTTTTTCCAAAAGCTGTTCGGGAAAGCTCAATATTCCAATCGGGAACATCATTAAAATTTAATTCTCTTACCGGAAAAATACTTTCAAAATTTAAAATAACAGAGTGATCTGTACGTTCTGTGGATAATAATTTGCAGGCACTTCGTTCTCTGTTTTGTACTTCAATAATTCCATCGGTACCAATGTATTTGTTTAATTCCTGTTCCATATTTTTAGTTATTTGTTTTTATGAAGGTTATTCAATTTCAATTTTGTGATAAGCCATCCAGCGTTTTAAATTTCTAACCATCCTTTTTAAATGATCTTCATTGAGGAAGATATTTGTCCAGAATTCGAATCTGTCGCACTGTATACTGATGTAATACGTCATGACAGCTAAACAGGCGTAAGATAAGAACTTTTTTTCTTCGTTGCTGATTGTTGTTACCGTTTCATAACCCTGTAAAAAACTTTCTGCTTTTGTCTGATATTCTTCCTCGTTCAGGTTTGTTGCCAGAAGCTGAAACAGAAAGTAAGAAATATCAAAACATAAATAGCCGTTTCCGCAGAAATCAAAATCAAAAAAAGTAACTTCTTTTTCATTATCAATGTGCAGATTATCAAACCAGACATCAAGATGTACGCTTCCGTATCTCATTTTTTGTCTGTCGAAAGTTTCGAATTTAAGGCTTAAAAATTCAGATAATTTCTCCAGAAAAATAACTTCGGTATTACCATCGTTAAAGAATTTTTTTATCTTTTCAACAGGGTTTATAAGCAAGTTTTCCGCATCATAAGAAATCCTGTTCAGTTCAAAATGCTCTGCCGACTGATGAACTCTGGCTAAAGCCTGTCCGATCAGAAAACTTGTTTCAGGTGAGAATTTTGCCGTCTTTATGCCTTTCGCATAAGAAAATAAAACCCCAAATCTTTTTCCTTCCGGGGCTTCAATTTCCTGAATATAGTCACTGAATTTATCTGCAATCGGAAAAGCAACCTGCCGGTTTGCATCTTTTAAATGAAGGAGAAGCTTTAGTTCTTCCTCAATTTCAGATTTTGTCCGCCAATGATGAGTATACACTCGGAAAACAAATTTCTTTTCCTCATCATGAATAATGTACAAATGATTCATGGCTAGGCGGAAAATGCCGCATTTTGTTTTGTTACTCAGCCCATATTTTTGCTGAATAAGATATCCGAGATGTACGGGATCAAGCGTACTGTTTATAGCAGGGAATTTTTCTGTCATTAATTTATATCCGTAAGTGAACAGTACTTCATGTGAAACAACTTTGTTTGTAATCAAATGCAGGTGCAGGCAGTCTAAAACAACCCTGTTTGTAACCAAATGCAGTTTACATAACTCTGAAACATTCTGTTTGTAATGAAATGCAAAGGCAGGTAGTCTGAAACAACCCAGTTTGTAATGAAATGCAAATGAATGTAGTTTAAAACAACCTTGTTTGTAACAAAATGCAAATCAATTTAGATTAAAACAGAAAGGTTCGTATCTAAACTCTCTTAGTTCACCCACACTCAAACAGTCTTACTTAAAAAACGGATTATACTCCTTCTCAAACCCGATTTTTGTGGGATTTCCGTGTCCGGAGAAAACCTGAGTGTCATTATCCAAAATGAAAAGTTTGGTTTTGATTCCTTCAATTAGCTGCTCATAGTTTCCTTTATAAAGATCAGTCCTTCCGATACTTCCTTCAAACAGAACATCACCGGAAATAATGAATTTCTGATTTTCATTGTGATAAACCACACTCCCCGGAGAATGTCCCGGAACATGATAGATTTTGAATTTTTCTCCGTCAAAATCCAGTTCGTCACCCTCATTAATATATTGAATTTCCACATGAATATGATCCAGCTCAAAACCAAACCTCATCCCGCTGATCTGAAACATATCCAGCACTTCTTTGTCTTCTCTGTGCATCAGAACAGGAACTTTATACGTATCAAAAGCCCATTGTAAGCCCAAAACATGATCAATATGGGCATGCGTTAAAAGAATTTTTTCAATTTTCAGTTCATTTTCTGAAATGAAATTTTCGATCACTTTGGTTTCCTGTCCGTTCATATTTCCGGGATCAAATAACCATGCTTTTTTATTTTCGTTATAAAGGATATAAGTGTTTTCGCTTGCAAAATTGAATACGAAACCTTGGATCTGAAGCATATTCTGAATATTTTTATTGGAAACAAAGGTAGCTACAAAAGTTTTTGTTTAAAAATAGTTTTGATTTAAATTTTAACCGCAAAAGATGCAAAAGATTATTGGATTTATTTAAAGTATTTCAAAAGCCTGCAAAGAGAAAAAATCTTTGATTTTTTAAACTTATGTGTGCTTTTTTCCTATTTAATTATTAAACTTAAATAACTAAAATGTAAAATCTTTTGCGGTTAAGATAAAATTCAGGCATTTTTTAATGAATAAAGATATGTTGCTTTGTTGTTTAAAAACGATTTTTCTTTATCTTCGTCATAATGAAAACATTGCAGCTACTTTTACTTTCTTTGGGCGGACTGGTTTTTGGACAGAATATCCAGAGTATTCAATTGTTTAATCCACAGACCAATGACGAAACGCCGGTTATTAATTTTAATCAGCAGTTGGTTTTAAGTTTCGATGATCTTACCAATGCAAGCGAAATTTACAGATATACCATTAAGCATTACAACAGAAACTGGGAAGACGATAATCTTTTCTTTACGGAATTTGCCAATGGAAGTTTAAACGGTTTGCTGGATAAATTTCAGTATTCTTTCAATACGCTGCAATCATATACGCACTATACGCTGAATTTCCCGAACGAGAAAATGCAGCCGAAAATATCCGGGAATTTTGAGCTTATTGTGTATAAAGATTCTGCTGAAAAACCGCTTTTCAAAAGAAGATTCTATGTGGTGGAAGATGCAGCAACTTTAGCAATAGGGGTTTCAAGATTTGCTGATGCAAGAAATCCGGATGCGAACCAAAGGATAGAAGTGAAAGCAGTTCCCAAAGGCGGAGATATAACATCGAATGTAAATTCCATGACGCTGAATGTAATGCAGAACAATAATCCGAATGTTACAATAAATAATTTAAAACCTAGTGCGACATTGGGAA
>NZ_JBBCQL010000108.1:0-14506 GCF_037149975.1 Chryseobacterium sp. VD8
AGTCTGCGTGAACGGAAACGACGTTTTGGCACACGAACAAAGCATAAAAAGCGATATTACCATGCTAAAAAGTATTGCAGGCGTAATGTCTGGCGGACTTTTTCAGGTGAAATTATCCGGAACGGGACATATCGCGATTACCACTCACGGCGAACCGTTGACATTATTGGTAACTCCCGATGCTCCGGTTTTCACAGATCCGAATGCCACTGTTGCGTGGTCGGGAAATCTATCTCCTGAACTGAAAACCAATGTTTCTTTTAAAAGTCTTATTGGAAGAGGAAGCGGCGAAGAATTCCAGATGAAGTTTTCGGGGAATGGATGGGTTCTGATTCAGCCTTATGAGGAGGTTTATAGGATTGAGAAGTAATTATTTCAATAATAAATATAAGAGGCTGTTTCACTTTCGAGACTGCCTCTTATATTTTAATTATTTTTAAATTTTAACTGGCTTTGACTTATATTTATAGTGAAATCCTGTGGTTCAATAGCATCTAGTGACAGATTAATTTCTAAATCTTCAAACTTTTTTGAGGCGGATTTTAAAATATAGTTACTGCTGAATTTTACTTTCTTATCAATTTCATAGTAATCAAACAGTAATTGAAGGCCAACAAATGACAAATCATCTTTAAAGTCTGCGAATGCAACCTCCGCAGAAGCTCTTGGATTCTTCATTTTCTCATTTGGAAATTCTTTAATTGAATAATTAACAAGTCCATCATTTTGTTTTTTAAGCAATTCGGAATTGAAAAATCTTCTTTTGGATTCTTCTTCAAATTGCTTTTTAACAAAAGGCATTCTCATTGAATATTTATAATCAAAATCACTTTCCTTTAAAGGAAATTTTGTATTCCTTATATCAAAATAATGTTGCAAATTATTTTTAAAATCTATAATTGAAGCAGTGAGCCTATTTCTATTAACAGGTATGAAAAAAATCCTGTAAGAATGATCTTGAGAATTAACAATATATTGCAAATCCATAATTTCAGGTCGTTCTTTATTATTATTCTTTAATTCATGCTTGTATCTAATGTAATAATCAAAATGATACTCCTGAGAAAACATATTGACAAAAGTAAAGAATAAAAATAACGCTATTAGTTTTTTCATAAATGTACCTTAATTAATTTCCATTCCTCCAATTTCTTTTCAAAAGAAACCGTATGAAGCGGGCTTGTAGAAGGCAGTAAAAATACAGGTATTTTATAATTCTTTCCTAAAATTTTCTGCAAATTTTTATAGGACTTTCCGCCGTTACAAAAGATTGCCTTAATATTCGGGTAATCTTCCAGGAGCTCTTCAATCTGATTGGCTTCTTCATTTTTTATTTCAGAATCCAGACTTCCTTTTCTTTCGCAGGAATCAATAACATCCCAAAGTGCAATGTTGTGTTTCTTTAAAATATTGATTCTTTCCGCATAATCTTCTGTAAATTCTTCGTTGAGCAATTCAAAGATAATTTTCCAGAATTTGTTTTGGGGATGACCGTAATATTGTTGTTTTTCTAACGATTTTACACCGGGAATTGATCCCAGAATGATAATTTTAGAATCGTTGTCGATGATGGGTGGAAAGGAAGATATTCTGTTTTGCATGATTCAAATATATATACATTTTGGCTAAAGTCATTCTTAATTTTCAAAACAAAAAACGGACTAAAAGCCCGTTTTCTGTTGATTTTATATTTGTTTAAACCACCCCGTCAAAAATTCTATTAATTTTTGCCACCCCTCCAAAGGAGGGGAATTCAGAAGGGGAGATTACATTTATAACGTTTCTTTTAGCCAGTCGAAGAATTCTCTTTGCCAAACCAATCCGTTTTGTGGATGCAGCACCCAGTGATTTTCATTCGGGAAATAGACCAGTTTAGATTTCAAACCTCTCAGTTTTGCTGCCTGAAATGCTTCCTGTCCCTGTTCGTAAGGTACTCTGAAGTCGATTCCACCCTGAACGATCATGATCGGTTTGTTCCATTTATCAACAAAATTGCTTGGGTTGAATTCCGTATAAGCTTTTGGCTGTGGCTTTTCCCATGGTGAACCTAAATCCCAGTTCGCAAACCAGAGTTCTTCTGTTGTTAAATACCATGATTTCATATCGAATAATCCATCATGAGCAATGAACGTTTTGAATCTGTTTTCGTGAATTCCGGCCAACATAAATACGCTATATCCTCCATAACTTGCTCCGACAGCTGCTACTCTGCTTCCGTCAACGTAAGGTAAAGTTTTTGCGTAATCTGTTGCGGCCAAATAATCTCTCATTGGTTGTCCTCCCCAGTCTCTTGAGATTTCTTCATTCCATTTTGTTCCCCAACCCGGCATTCCTCTTCTGTTTGGTGCAACAACGATGTATCCGTTAGCTGCCATTAAAGCAAAGTTCCATCTTGTGCTGAAGAACTGCGTTAAGGCAGATTGCGGACCCCCCTGACAATAAACAAGAGTCGGATATTTTTTATTCGGATCAAAGTTTGGCGGATAATGGAACCACACTCCCATTTCTTTTCCGTCTGAAGTTTTTACCATTTTCAGTTCAGATTTTCCCTGAGCCAACTGTGCATACATTTCTTTATTGGCTTCCGTAACCTGCTTCATTTCTCCGTTTTTAAGGTTGACAGAGAAAATATCTGTGGCGTGATTGATATCGGTTCTTCCTACCAAAAGTGAAGTTTTCTGATCGGCAAAAATTTCATTCACATCAAAATCACCTTTCGTGATCTGCTGCACTTTGGCATTTTTAGGATCTAAAGAAAATAACTGCTTCGTTCCTCTGAAAGCTGCCGTGAAATAGATCATTTTTGAATCTCCGCTCCAGAAAACATCTCCGGAAACACTTTCGTCCCAGCTTTGTGTTAAGTTTGTTGTTTTTCCGGATTTCCAATCCATGATTTTTACATCATTTTTATCGGCTTCATAACCATCTCGTGCCATACTCTGCCACAAAAGTGATTTTCCGTCCGGACTGAATTTCGGATTAACGTCGTATCCTTTATTAGATTCAGTTAAATTTTTTGTTGTTCCTGAAGCAAGATCGTATGCAAAAATATCCGTGTTTGTGCTTGTAGAGTATTCTTTGCCGCTTTTCGGTTTGGTAACATATAAAAGTTGTGCAGAATCCGGACTCCAGATGAAATCTTCCGCTCCGCCAAAAGGTCTTTGTGGAGAATCCCACATTTTCCCTTCTAGTAAATCTTTTGCAGCATCTGCTTTATCCGAAACATTTACTACGAAAACATGATTGTATTTCCCTTCATTGAAATAATCCCAGTGTCTGTGATTCAGATCTGTATAAACCTGCGCGGTGGTTTTCGGAGTATCGGAATATTTGTCTTTTCCCATTACTTTTTCCACCAAAACCTGCTTGCTGAAGGCTATTTTTTTACCGTCGGGAGAAATAACAATGTTGTCTGCTTCACCGATGGTATAAAATTCCGTCCATGTTTTACCGTTGTCTTTTGAAAGAAAAATCTTATCGCCTTCCTGCGCATACAATCCGTTTTTATCCCACTGAATCAGTGCTTTTTTGCCTAAATCAACTTTTACGGACTCATTGTTCAGAACATTCAGAAAATAGTTCTCGCTTTTTGTTTTTTCGGTTTTAAGATCGGTCTGTCCTATTTTGTAGATTAATGAGGACTGATCGGGAGAAACTGCCTGTACTCCAACTTTTTTCAAAGTCCATAAAATTTCAGGCGTCATTAGTTGTTGTGCATTCATTAAGAGCGGAGCTGCCAAAGCCAGCAGACTGTACTTAAGTTTCATATTAATTCATTTTTTATGACTTTATCATTCAATCCAATCATAAAGTCTTTATTTAATTCAAAGATTGCCAAAGTTAACTATTTTTAAAACACAAACACGCACAAAAAATCGCCTGTCGTTTTAACAGGCGATTTTTATATCATTTTAAATTTTAAATTAATCTCCGTCCGAAAACATTGAGTTTGCCAGTGAGCTGACGATGGAAAGCAGGATGCTGAAAATAAGTGCCCACAAAAATCCGTCTACCATCATGCTGTCTATAAAATAATCGGCGATCAGGATAATAATCGCATTGATTACTAAGGTGAACAGCCCCAATGTAATGATCGTTAAAGGTAATCCTAAAATATTAAGAATAGGTTTTACAATTAAATTCAAAAGTCCTAAAACGATGGCAAAAATGATCGCTCCGCCAAATCCTGTAAAGTGTACTCCCGGTAAGATCCATGTTAAAAGATAAGCAACAATGGCCGTTACCAAAAGTCGAATAATTAAGTTCATAGTATGATTTTTTAATGTTGTTGATGCATGTTCCTGTGCAAAAGCTATTCCACTTGTTTGAAAAATTATCTGATCTTCATCATCGTGACCAAGGATGTTGCAACGTGGCTTTCAGATGCTCCGTTTTCATCAGCCACATAAATTTCGGTACGGATCACGCTAATCTTTGAACCTCCTTTTATCACATAAGATTTTGAAATTAAAGCGTCTCCAATGGCAGGTCTTAAATAATTGACTTTCAATTCAACGGTTACGACATAACAGTCTTCTTCGTAATGACTTACTGCCGCATAACCGGAAGAAACATCCACCAAAGAAGCAATCATGGCTCCGTTGAACATTCCTGCTTTTCGGGTCATGAGTTCCATTTTCGGGATTTTCATGGAAATGAAGTCGGTTTCTACTTCCAGAAGTTCGGCTTTGTAGAATTTTAATGTCTCGGAGCGGTTGAAACTGTCGGTGATGAGCTGTTTTTTATGGGGTGTCATTTTTTTGTTTATAATTTGAATACAAGTTGCACAATTTTTTTTACAAATGCGAAAATATTATGTTTGCTTTTGATTAAACACGAATGGCACGGATAGATTTCACAAATGGCGCAAATATTTTAACCATTAAGGATATTTGAGAAGTTAAGAATTATTAAGTTTTGGCTGAAGTTATTTAAACACAAATGGCACAGATAGATTTCACAAATTTTATGTTTAAACACAAATGGCACGAATAATTTGTTCACAAATTTCGCAAATGTTATGTTGCTGTTATTTGAATGATTAAAAATCGAAGTTTGTGTTTAAGCACAAATAGATTTCGCAAATGGTGCAAATATTTTAACCATGAACGATATTTGAGAGGTTAAGAATTATTATGTTTTGGCTGAAGCCGTTGTTTTGGGTAAAACTTGAAAGCGGACTAAAGTCCGCTCCTATTGATGTTTCGTTGTGGTAATCGTGAAAATATTTGTGGTATTTGTGTCTAATCTTTAGTTTAAAACAATCTGAAATTGCTCATCCATCGACAAAATACCTTCTGCCACACTTTCAGGATGGGTGGTGAAGCCTTTTAATTTTGAGGTTTTGCCTTTTAAGACCAAATCCATTAATTGCTTATCCGACAGTTTTTTTCCGAAGATTTCAAAGGAAACTTTAAAGCCGCAGTTTTTAAAATCGGAACATCCGACAGCAGTTTTTCCTTTCATCAAATGATGTTCTTTGCATTTCGGGCATTTGGTTTCTTCCCACGACTGAAGTTCTTTTTTAACGGCTGGTTCACGTTTCTTCTTTTCTTTTACCTCCTCCACTTTTTCTTCTTCCAAAGAAATGACTTTTCCTTTTCCGTCGACTACTTTTTTAGTAAGCTCCGTCACCATCTGGATCAGTTCTTCCTTAAAATGATTGGCTTCATATTCACCTTTTTCAATTTTTCGGAGCTTCAGTTCCCATTCTCCGGTTAATTCGGGACTTTTCAGCAATTCATCTTCAATGGTGTCAATCAGTTGAATTCCTGTTTGGGTGGCGATGAGATTTTTTCTTTTCTTCTCGATATATTTCCGCTTGAAAAGGGTTTCGATAATATTGGCGCGGGTTGAAGGTCTTCCGATACCGTTGTTTTTCAGGAGTTCGCGCAGTTCATCATCTTCCACCTGTTTTCCTGCGGTTTCCATAGCTCTCAGCAAAGTTGCTTCCGTATAAGGTTTTGGCGGAGTCGTTTTTCCCTGATGAATCATCGGATCATGCGGTCCGGTTTCTCCTACGGTAAATTCGGGAATGGTCTGTTCTTCTTCCTTTTCTTTTTCTTTATCGTTGGGTTCTTCTTTTGGTTCTTTGGCATAAACGGCTCTCCATCCCGGTTCCAAAACCTGTCTTCCGCTGGTTTTGAAAGGAATGGTTCCTACTTTTCCTTCTACTAAAGTATTGGAAATTTTACATTCGGGATAAAATACAGCTATGAATCGTTTTGCCACGAGATCATAGACCAGTTTTTCTTCCCTGCTTAAATTCTGCGAAGGCGGAACTTCTGTAGGAATGATCGCGTGGTGATCTGTTACTTTGGTATCATCAAAAACCGCTTTCGATTTGGGAATCGGAGCTTCCAATAAAGGAGCGATAAGTTCCTGATAAAAATACATTTTCTTCAGAATTCCTTCTATTTTCGGATATAAACTTTCAGACAAGTACGTTGTATCCACACGCGGATACGTAACGTGCTTTTTCTCGTAAAGACTCTGAATATAATTTAAAGTATTCTCCGCAGAATAGCCGTATTTTTTGTTGGCTTCCACCTGAAGTGCCGTCAAATCGAACAGTCTTGGATTTTTCTCTTTTCCTTCTTTAATTTCAAAAGAAACGATTTCGAAAGGATTCTGTTTTAAATATTCCAGCCCTTTTTCTGCGCGCTCCAAAGTTTTGAGACGGTCGATGGCGGCGTTAAAAATAACTTCGCGGTATTTGGTTTTCAGTTCCCAATATTCTTCAGTGTTAAAAGCATCAATTTCTTTCTGACGCTGAACGAGCATTGCCAAAGTGGGAGTCTGTACTCTTCCGATGGAAAGAACGGCTTTATTTCCGCCAAATTTTTTGGTGAAAAGTCTTGTTGCATTAATTCCCAGCAACCAGTCTCCGATCGCTCTTGCGTTTCCTGCGAGATAGAGATTTTTGTACTCTTCGGCAGGTTTTAGATTGGCAAAACCTTCTTTAATCGCTTCTTCGGTAAGGGATGAAATCCACAAACGCTGAATAGGCTTGTTGCATTTTGCTTTCTGTAAAACCCATCTCTGGATCAGTTCTCCTTCCTGACCGGCATCCCCGCAATTGATGACCTCATCACATTCTTCGACTAATCTTTCAATAACTTTAAACTGATTTTCAACGCCTTTGTTGGGGATTAATTTGATCCCGAAATTATTGGGAATAATGGGCAGCAGAAACAGATTCCAGGATTTGTACTGCGGACCGTAATCGTGCGGTTCTTTGAGGGTACAAAGATGCCCGAAAGTCCATGTTACACAATAGCCGTTTCCTTCCATATAGCCCTGTTTCGACGTGGTGGCGCCCAACACTTTGGCGATATCTCTGGCAACACTGGGTTTTTCGGCAATACAAAGTTTCATGAATGTCTCGGAATTTTTTGGAGAGGGCAAAAATCGGGAATTTTTTTGGATTTTACTAATTTGCGAATTGTTGGTTGAAAATAAGCTTGTCTGAACTTTTTTAAATGAAGGGTATTACTTAAATTTTTGAAAATAGATACGCTATGATTGTCATTCCGGAGGAATCTATACTCGAATATTTTATGTGAATTTATACTACTTCGCTTAGATCTTTTCACGATGACAGATGTGGCGGAAAGCTGGGCATTTTCAAACGCAAAGTTTATTTATGATGATGATTGTTTTGAGGAAGCAAAGTTATGCAGATTTCATCTGTGATGAAGCGTGTGTTTTAGTATCTGTCTTGCTTCGGTTCTTTTTCTTATAATTTCTAATACTTTGCTTAGATCGATGACAGATGTGGAGGAAAGTTGGGCATTTTCAAACGCAAAGTTTTTTTATGATGGTGTTTATTTTGAGGAAGCAAAGTTATGCAGATTTCATCTGTGATGAAGCGTGTGTTTAGTATACGTTTTTCTTTTTTTATTTTTATAGAACAATTTTACATTGTCTTTGCTTTGGAATTTTAAATTTGATTTTTTCCAGAATTTATAATACTTTGTTTAGATCCTTTCAGGATGACAAATGTGGCGGAAAGCTGGGCATTTTCAAACGCAAAGTTTTTTTTTATGATGGTGTTTATTTTGAGGAAGCAGAGTTATGCAGATTTCATCTGTGATGAAGCGTGTGTTTTAGCATCCGTTTTTCTTTGGTTCTTTTTACAGAACAATTTTACATTGTTTTTGCTTTGGAATTTTAAACTTATTTTTTCCAGAATTTCTAATACTTTGTTTAGATCCTTTCAGGATGACAAATGTGGAGGAAAGTTGGGCATTTTCAAACGCAAAGTTTTTTATTATGGTGATTGTTTTGAGGAAGCAAAGTTATGCAGATTTCATCTGTGATGAAGCGTGTGTTTTAGCATCTGTTTTTCTTTGGTTCTTTTTATAGAACAATTTTACATTGTCTTTGCTTTGGAATTTTAAATTTTATTTTTTCCAGAATTTCTAATACTTTGTTTAGATCCTTTCAGGATGACAACTGTGCTGGAAGTTGGGCATTTTCAAACGCAAAGTTTTTTTTATGATGGTGTTTATTTTGAGGAAGCAAAGTTATGCAGATTTCATCTGTGATGAAGCGTGTGTTTTAGCATCTGTTTTTCTTTGGTTCTTTTTATAGAACAATTTTACATTGTCTTTGCTTTGGAATTTCAAATTTGATTTTTTCAGTATTTCTAATATTTTGCTTAGATTTTTCTTTCAGGATGACGAATGTGCCGGAAAAGAATTCAGAGTTAAAAGACAAATTTGTCTGAAGAAATTCAAAACAGCCCTTTAACGGCTTTTCGGGTTAACCAGGAAAGTATGTTTCACCCCTGCAAGAGACTTTCCGGGAACCACGAAAGCTTCCTGCACCCCTGCGACAAACTTTCCGGAAGGCGGGAAACCTTCTTACACCCCTGCAAGAAATTTTCCCGGAAATTAAAAAAGCTCCCTTAAAAAGAGAGCTTCAAAACAATTCACACCATATCACTACACTTCCATCGGAACTTCCATGAGAAGAATCTCAGTGTTTTCCGATGTGGATTTTATGTTTAATTCGGAAATATCCCAAATTCCGAAGCCGTCTCTTTCTTTCAGTTTCTGTCCTTCAACTTCTGCGCTTCCTTTGATGATGAAAACGTAGACGCCGTTTCCTTTTTTCTTTATCTGATATTGGGTTTTAACTGTATTTTCAAAATCTCCGAGATGAAACCATGCTTCCTGATGGATCCATATTCCGTCGTCTTGGGGGTCGGGTGAAAGGATCTGCTGAAATCTGTTTTGGCTTTTCGTTCTGTCGAGTTTCATCTGGTCGTATCTCGGCGTGACATTTCTTTTATTGGGATAGACCCAGATTTGCAGAAATTTAACCAAATCGCCTTCATCTTTACTGAATTCACTGTGCATCAATCCTGTTCCGGCGCTCATCACCTGAATTTCGCCGCCTTTTATTTCGTTATGGTTTCCCAGATTGTCATGATGGATCAGGGTTCCTTCCAGTGCAATGCTGATGATTTCCATATTGTCGTGAGGATGCGTTCCAAAGCCTTTTCCGGCTTCAACGGTATCATCATTCAGAACTCTTAAGGCGCCGAACTGCATTTTTTCGGAGTCATAAAATTCTCCGAAGCTGAAGGTCTTCTTACTGATCAGCCACTGTTCGTTGGTTACCCCTCTTGAATCTGCGCGGTGTACCACTCTGTTTTCAGGCTTTTTTGCTGCTGTAAAGCTGTTTTCCACCTCGTTGAACAGCAATCCGCTTCCGCCACCGTAATGTTCTGTTACTTTTATATTTTCATCAAAATTTCTGCAAAAAACACCGATCTGTTTTTCGAACTGCTCTTCCAGACCGGAACTCAGCAAAACTATATCCACGGGATTATTTTTGATAAAATCCTCGCTCTTGCTTTCATCACTCAGAATTTCAGCCTTCCATCCATCATTTTTTTCGATAATTCTTTGTAAGGTTGCAAGAATTTCGTCATTTTTTCCGATTACCAAAAAGTTCAGTGCTTTCATTTTGATTCAATTAAAAGTTAATGGTTTACAATTTTAAAATTTTACAGTTCTTCTTTAAACCATACATCGCTGTATTCGTCGGGACGGCGTTTGAACTGGGCATGAACATAAGGACACAGCGGAACAATTTTAAGATGATTTTCTCTTGCATAGGACACCAGTTTTTCCAGCAGGATCTTCGCAAATCCTCTGCCTTCAAATTCTTCGTTTACTTCCGTATGGTATACCGTTAATTTATCTCCAATGACAGAGATGTCCATTTTTCCTGCTTTTTTATCGTCTGAGAAAAGCTGAATCTCCCCTCTTACATTTCCTAAAACAACTTCTGTTCTTTCCATGATTTTGATTTTTAATAATGATGTAAAATTAGGCACCCTGAATTTGCCGGATCATGATGTATGATAATAAATCCGTTTTATTTTGATTAAACTGAAAGAAGCCGTGAATTATTTTTTTAACGTGATGAACATAAATTTTCTGTCTGTATTGCTATAAATTTTTCGTTTGCGAAGGGGGTTAAACGCAACGAAGGCTTGATTTTCGGAACATCAACAGGAAGTTCAAAGCTATTATTTGGCTTTTTTTGAGAGAAATCACTGGTGAATTGATATTATTTTGAAAAATTAAATCATTAAAAATCAAATTATTAGAAACAAGGAATTATTTTATTTACTAAAAAGTCTACTTTTTTAGTGGACTAATAGAAAAATATGTTTTATATTTGCAACCGTAATCAGGATATAATAATACAATGAAAGCAGAATTCAAGAACAGCACCGTAAGAAAACATATCAATCATTTTATGATGATGTATTGCTGCATGCCTATGCTTCATTCCTGTTGTGGTTAACCTTACTTTTATATGACATATTTCTAAAGGCTTTACCACGTTGTAGAGCCTTTTTTATTTTAAAAACAACATTAAAAAATATCATGAATACTAATAAAAACAAATGGCTGATACCTATAGCCTTCACTAATATTTATGTAATATGGGGAATTACTTTCCTCGCCATTTCTTTCGGGTTAAACGGATTTCCGCCTTTTATTCTTTCGGGGTTCAGATTTTTGGGCGCAGGAATAGCAATGATCGGCTATCTGCTCTTAAAAGGTGAAAAAGCCAATTCTGCCATCAACTGGAAAAAAAATGCCATCACCGGAATTCTCATCCTTACGGGAGGAACGGGATTGGTTGCGTGGGGAGAACAATATGTAACCGCTTCTGAAGCAGCCATTGCTATTGCAACGGGACCTTTTTGGTTTATCGCCATTGATAAGAAAAACTGGAGTTATTATTTCTCGGATAAGTTTATTCCTTTGGGCTTGGTGATCGGGTTTGCAGGACTTATTTTATTTCTCAACGGAAGTGTAAGTTCTTCCGGCTCTCATACACAAACAGCAGATGCTTCAATCAGGATAATTGCATTTGTTGTTTTGGGATTGAGTTCTGTAGCGTGGGTTTTAGGATCTCTTTATTCCAAAAAAAATCCCGCTGGTCAGTCAACTTTTATGAATATTGCCCAACAGCTTATTACTGCCGGTATCGCTTCATTTATTATTGCGTTTTTCAGAAATGAATGGACTGGTTTTTCAATCATAAAAGTACCGTTAAACGCATGGTCAGGATTGTTTTTCCTTATTGTATTCGGATCAATCATCGCTTACCTTTCGTATATCTGGCTTTTGTCTGTAAAACCTGCCGCTTTGGTAAGTACGCATACTTACATCAATCCTATTGTTACTGTAATTGCGGGCTGGATCGTTGCAAATCAGACCATCAACATCAACCAGTTTTACGGATTGATTGTTATTCTTGCCGGAGTTCTTTTAACGAACGTGACTAAATATTTTAAGCTTTCCAAGCGGTCTAAAGTGAAAATAAGAAGAGTGATAAGACACGTGAACAAAACCGCAAGACCTTATCAGCCAATATAAAATTTAAGTAAAAAATGATAGAGATAAAGAATGTTTCAAAAACATTTCATCAGAAAAAACAGTCGTTTAAGGCGCTGAATAATGTAAGTCTGACGATTGAACAGGGCGATATTGTAGGAATCATCGGATTTTCGGGAGCGGGAAAAAGTACGTTAATCCGAACGGTGAATCTTCTTGAAAAACCTGACAGCGGTGAAATTGTGATTAACGGAAAGGATTTTACGAAATTAAATTCGAGACAATTAGCCCAGGAAAGGAAAAAGATCGGGATGATTTTTCAGCATTTTAATCTGCTTTCTTCGAGAACTGTTTTTGAAAATATTGCGCTTCCGTTAGAGCTGGATCATGTCAGCAAAACTGAAATTAATAAAAAAGTAAATGAACTGCTGAAAATCGTAGGACTGGAAGACAAAGCAAATGATTATCCTAAAAGTCTTTCGGGAGGACAAAAACAGAGGGTTGCTATTGCAAGGGCTTTAGCAAATGATCCTTATCTCCTGCTCTGTGATGAAGCGACGAGTGCGCTCGATCCTGCAACCACACAATCGATTTTACAATTGTTGAGGGATATTAATCAGAGACTTGGAATTACGATTTTGCTGATTACGCACGAAATGGAAGTCATCAAAACGGTCTGCAACCATGTTGCGGTAATCGACAAAGGCCAACTATTAATTAAGGGAACTTTAAGCGAGATTGTCTCGAACAAAGAGAATCCTATCATCAAACAATTTTTAAACTCTAGTGTTATGACGATACCACAGGAATTGAATAAAAAACTACAGAAAGAGCCACAAGACGGATTATTTCCATTGGTGGAAGTAGAACTTAATGAAAACATATCGGTGGAAGAACTGCTTTCCATTGTTTACGATAAATATAAAATTCCATACAAACTGCTGAAAGCGGATGTTGAATATTTAGGCGACTCCAATTTTGGAAAACTATTGCTTCAGCTTCAGGGAGAAGAGGAGAAAAATCAGCAGGCCATTTATTATTTCAATCAGAATAAAATTCAAAATACGGTAAGAGGATATGCTTAATGATACGGTGATTTCTCTTTTATCAAAGGGAATTTGGGAGACGGTTTTTATGACGTTTGTTTCGGGGTTTTTCGGATTTGTTCTGGGTTTGCCTGTCGGAATTTTATTGTTTTTAACACGGAAAGGACAGCTTTTGGAAAATGTAATCTACAACAGGATTTTATCTGTTCTGGTGAATATTTTCCGTTCTATTCCTTTTATTATTTTAATTGTGTGGATGATTCCTTTCACGAGAAGTCTGGTGGGAACGTCTATCGGGGCAAACGCAGCTTTGGTTCCTTTAAGCATCGGAGCGGCTCCTTTTATTGCAAGACTGGTAGAAAACAGCTTACTGGAAGTTCCTCATGGCTTAATTGAAACTGCAAGAGCTTTGGGAGCAAGTCCGTTTCAGATCATCATAAAAATATTGTTGCCGGAAGCACTTCCTTCTTTGATTAATAACGCAACAATTACCTTAATTACGCTTGTCGGTTATTCTGCGATGGGAGGAGCTGTCGGAGCCGGCGGATTGGGACAGATCGGTTATCAGTACGGCTACATCGGTTATGATGCAGTGATCATGAATCTTGTGTTGGGATTGCTGGTTGCGATTGTTTTTATCATTCAGTTTTCGGGAGACCGATTAGCGAAGAGGTTTGATCATCGTTGAGTTTTTTGAGTGGGAGGGGTTTTGTGTTGGAGGGTGTGAGTGTTTGAGTATGAGAGAGTGTGTTTGAGTATTTTGAAAATAATGTGATAAGTGTGAATGTGAAATAGGGTGGTGGTTTGAAAATTTCAGCCATCAATCGGGCGGAAGATCAGCAAAAAGGAGTAAAAGCCATATTTTATTTATTAAAGAATTTTAAAAATCTAACCTTTTTGCTTTTCGCCCTTTTTAAAAAAGAAAATAATTTACAATGAAAAAAATAAAGATTTTAAGTTTTTTAGCAGCGGGTTTGTTAGCATTTACCGGCTGTAATTCATCCAAAAAAGAAGATCCGAACTTTATAAAAGTAGGAATAACTTCAGGACCTGAACAGGAAATTGCCGAAGTGGCGAAAAAAGTAGCCAAAGAAAAATATAACCTTGAAGTAGAGCTGGTTTCCTTTAACGATTATGTGGTTCCCAATGAGGCTCTGAATAACGGTGATATTGACGCCAATGCTTTTCAGCACGTTCCCTATTTAACCGAACAATCTAAACAGAGAGGATATAGATTAGCCGTTGTAGGAAATACTTTTGTCTACCCTATCGTTGCGTATTCAAAGAAAATTAAAAGCATCAATGAACTTCAGAACGGAAGTACCATCGTTATTCCGAATGATCCTACCAATGGCGGGCGTTCCTTACTTCTTTTACAGAAAAACGGTTTGCTGAAACTGAAAGACGGCATCGGACTTTTACCGAAAGTAACGGATATTGTTGCCAATCCTAAACAGTTAAAAATCCTTGAAATTGAAGCGCCGCAACTGCCGAGAGTTTTGGATGACAAAAAAGTGGTGATTGCTATTATCAACAATAATTTTGCTGCGCAGGCGGGATTGGATGCCGATAAACAGGGAATCTTCAAAG
>NZ_JBBCQL010000109.1:0-14488 GCF_037149975.1 Chryseobacterium sp. VD8
CTCTTTTTACAAACTCTTTTTCGCGTACCGGACAATCGGATATCTGACAGACAGGGCAGGAAATTGGTTTGCAATCGTCCATATGAAAATTAAATTCTACACTTCTTTTTGTATTTTTTGCTAAAAGAATAATCATTTTTTCCATTTCGTTATGCGCGTCACGAAGGCTGTAATACCACGGTAAAGTAATGTGCGCATCAATATGAAGATTCGCCCCGAATTGCTGTATTTTCATATTATGAACATCAATCCATTCTGTTCTCCGGCTTTCTTCCAAAATCTGGATGATCTGTTCCAGAAGATCGGGATCCTGTTCATCCATAATTCCGCTCAGCGATTTCCGGACTATTTTATAGCCCACAACAATAATATATCCTCCAAAGCCCAGTGCAACTACAGAATCCAACCAATAGATTTTGGTGAAATAGACGATAACTAAACTTGCAACTACACCAAGTGTAGTTAATGTATCAGACTGAAGGTGTTTTCCGGAAGAGATCAGAACAACGGAGTTTTCTGCTTTTCCTTTCTTAATGGAAATATAACCCAACAGGTAATTGATAATAGCGGTTGCAGCAATGATCCAGATCCCCAGATCTATTTTATTTAAAACTTTCCCGACAATTAAGCTGTGAATCCCTTCGTAGATAATCATGATTCCGGCAATGGCAATTAAAGCACCTTCTATTCCGGAAGTTACAAATTCCACTTTACCATGTCCGTAAGGATGGTCTTCGTCTTTAGGTTTTGCCGCCAGATAGAGCGAATACAGCCCCATAAATGCACTGATAACATTTACGATACTTTCCATGGCATCAGAAAAAACGGAGTCGGAATTCGTCAGTTTCCATGCGATAATCTTTCCGATGAATAGAATGATCCCAAAGGCGGCAATCAGTTTCTGAAAGGCTAATTTATCTTTACTTTTATTTTTATGAAGGTTCATAGGTTTGATAAAAAAAAGAATCTCATTTCTGAGACTCTTTCTGGTTTTGTTAGTTTATACTAAGTTGTTTTCTACAAGGTATTCTGCAATCTGTACCGCATTCGTCGCGGCTCCTTTTCGCAGATTGTCTGCCACAATCCAGAGATTAAGGGTTTTGGGCTGCGAAAGATCTCTTCTTATCCTTCCGACAAAGACTTCGTCTTTTCCTTCCGAATATAATGGCATCGGATATTCGTTGTTTTTTACGTTATCTACAACAACAACTCCGGGAGTTTCAGATAAGATTTTTCTTACTTCGTCAAGATCAAATTCATTTTCAAACTCGATGTTTACACTTTCAGAATGTCCTCCCTGAACCGGAACTCTTACTGCGGTGGCTGTTAAATTAAAGGTATCGTCCCCTAAGATTTTCTTAGGTTCTTTCATTAATTTAATCTCCTCTTTCGTATAATCGTCATCTGCAAAAACATCACAGTGCGGCAATGCATTTTTAAAAATCTGGTACGGATATACTTTTGCGATAGAATCGTCTCCGCTGATTTCTCCGTTTAGCTGATCTACAGCAGCTTTACCGGTTCCTGTTACGGATTGGTAAGTGGAAACAATGACTCTTTTTAAATCGTATTTTTTGTTCAAAGGTCCTAAAACCATTACTAGCTGAATAGTAGAACAGTTCGGATTTGCAATAATTTTGTCTTCTTTCGTCAATATATCTGCATTGATTTCCGGAACCACCAGTTTTTTATCAGGATCCATTCTCCATGCTGAAGAATTGTCGATTACTGTTGTTCCAGCTTCAGCAAAAAGCGGAGCGAATTCAAGAGAAGTTCCGCCTCCGGCAGAAAAAATAGCAATATCCGGTTTGGCAGCTATAGCGTCTTTCATGCTTACTATCGTAAATTCTTCCTGTTTATACTTCACCTTATTACCTACAGATTTTTCGGATGCTACCGGAATTAGTTCGGTGATAGGGAAGTTTCTCTCTTCGAGAACTTTAAGCATAACTTGTCCAACCATTCCTGTTGAACCTACTACAGCTACTTTCATTGATTTAATTAAAAATTATTTTTGTTAATATATTTATGCCCCGAAGACTCTCGCCCACGGGAACGCGAATGCAAATAAACCTACGGCAATTAATCCCATGATTACGACTCCTAAAGAAATCGTAGGGTTTGTTTTTACTTTTTTGTTAACGATCGTCATTAAAACAGCGGCGATCAGCATAGAAAACGGATGTTCTACATATTGAAATCTTAATGCTGAGTTTTTCATCACTTCACCCATATTTAAACCATTTGAGAAATTAATGATCAGCATCACAATCCCCAATAGAAACTGAACGTGGAAAAAGATCATTGTAAAAAGAGTAGTCTTTTTAAGGAAATTATTTACTTTTCCACTGAATCCGAACATGGTTGCTAAAAGTGCAATAACAAATAGCGTCACCAAAAGAATTTCCAGATATCCGAATCCTTTGTGAGCATTAAGTAAAATGTTGTAAAAGTCCATATTTATTTTTTTCTGTTTTTCAGACACAAATATAGCAAAAATCCCGGCGAAAAGCCGGGATTGATATTTATAAAATCTAATTTATGTATTTATTAGAAGTTAAATGAAAGTGTTGCAGACCATGTTCTTCCGTATCCGAAATAAACTTGGTTTTGTTGGCTTACTCCATTCCATGTTCCTGCTGCTTGGTACGCCTGATAGTTAGACGTTAATGTTGCAATCTGAGCAGTGGTTAATGGTGTTGATTGAAGAGGTCTGTTTACCGCAATGTACTGATCTAGAGTTAATCCGGTTTTGATGTTTGTATTAGATTCTGCAATGTAAGTCTTATCCAGCAAGTTATAAACATTACCTCTAATCGTAAAGAATTGTTTAGGATTGTTTAATTTAATTTTAAAAGATATTCCTAAATCAACTAAACCATAAGAAGGTAATTCTAAAGCACCTTGGTTTCCTGCATCCGGATTTGAGAAGTTAAGAAGGTTTAAGTTAGCATATAAATTTTTAATCCCTCTATATGTTCCGTCGAATGAGAACCAGTCTGTTGGCTTGAATGTAAATCCAACTGCTGCTGAAGTTTGTGCTGCTCCACCAACTTTAACTTTATCTATATAAAGTGTCTGAGTATCTGCACTGATTAGTTCATTTGTTTCACTAAATACATTTCCTTGTGCATTACCTTTATAATACCAGTCACCTACAGAAAGCATACCGAACAGGCTTAACATTTTGTGAACGTTAGCATTTGCTTCAATTTCAAATCCTTGGTGGATTTCTGTAATTCCCTGAAGGTTTGAATAAGCAGTCGTTGTTGAAATTGTTGAACTTGGATTAGCCGGGTCAGGATAAGTATAAGATAGATTACCTCTTCTTAAGAATCTGTCTCTCCACTCAGTTCTGTAAAGGTTCAAATTAGCTGTGAAGATACCAGAACGGAATCCATATCCTGCCTCAACACCGAAGATTTTTTCATTCGTTAAGTTCGGATTTAAGTAGTTTTTGTTATTTGGGTAAACAGCATTAAGGAAAGGCTGCTTAGAATAATATCCGATATTTACAAAAACGTTGTGCTGATCATTAATGTTATAATTAGCACCTGCCTTTACATTATATCCTACAATATCTTTAAAGCCTGTTTTTTCATACAATAATGGATTTGTAGCGGTTGGCTGAGCAATAGCGGTAGATGTTGCTGAGTTTCTGAAACCTGCTTGCTGACCATTTAAAAGGGTAACTCCATCGATGATAAAGTGATCGATTCTTTGGAATGACTGGTTAGATAAAGCTCCAGAAACGAATGCAGATAACTTATCACTAGAATATTCTAGCTGACCAAATCCACCATACCATAAAACTTCACCGTCATTTTTATATCCTACCATATCATCCATACTGTTTCTCTTTCCTCCGAACGGATTGAAAGTAGGCTCAGCCTTAAATGTATTAGAAACTACTCTAGGAGTTACAGTATATAAGTTTCCTGGCGAAGTATAAAAGTTTTTGTTAGTATTATCTTTGTATCCTGCTGCACCATAAAGATCAGAAATTACCTGATAATGATATCCGTAATAATATCTGTCATCTGTACCGATTGTGAAGTTTAAGTTATCATTAATTTTATGATTGAAACTAATAATCGCTCCAAACCAGTTATGGGAGTTAATTGATGATCTTCTTACTAAAGTAGCACCTGCAGCTGAAGTATTCATATTAACATTTGCATTTGTAGCGAAAATTCTGTCATATGCAATTTGTCCGTTTGCATCAACGAAAGAATTTACTCCTCCTGTCGCAGTACCTACACCTGTTGGAATTCTACCTAAATCACCTGTTCCGCCACCTCTACCAAAAGAAGCATAGAATACTGAATTTAATTTAGATTTTGAACTGATATTCCAATCCCAGTTTAAAGACATTACTGGTTTATGATAGTAGTTTACTCTGTTTGATAAAACGTCACCATTTCTCCAGCCCCAATCTGCATTATATCTTCTGTTAGGAGTTCCGTCATTATCAGAATTATATTTGATGTAATTTTGAATAGTAGAATAGGTTGTTCTCTGATTGTGCCATTGAGGAGCTCCCGTAATTGTAAACTGGAAATCATGCTTTTTATTTGGCTGATATCCTAAGGCAAAATAATAGTTATATCCTTCAAATTCAGTTCCGTCTGCATACATTGATCCGGCAGTTCTGCTCATTAAGAATGAAGAAGACCATCCTTTTGCAGATTTACCAGTATTGTAAGCAAATAATGTTTTTAGATAATCATTATTACCAAGACCTAGAGAAACAATTCCTCCCTGTTTTTTATCAGCAGCTCTTGTTAGAACGTTAATTGTACCTCCAACAGAAGCGATAGCTAATTTTGAAGAACCAAGACCTCTTTGTACCTGCATTGCAGAAGTTACATCGGAAAGTCCAGCCCAGTTAGACCAATAAACAGCTCCGTTTTCCATATCATTCACAGGGACACCATTTACCATAACGGCAATATTTTCCTGTGCGAATCCTCTAATGTTAATTTTAGAATCTCCAAAACCTCCACCAGCTTTTGTTGCATATACAGATGGAGTTGTATTTAAGATTTCAGGGAATTCCTGATTTCCTAATCTTTCAACGATTTGCGCTTCTTTGATTGTTGAAACTGCTACAGGAGTTTTTCTATCTTTTGCGATATCAGCAACTCCAATTAACACTACCTCGTCAATGTCTTTAGACCTAGTTGATTTAACTGTGTCCTTAACCTGTTGAGCATAATAAACGCTAGCTGTAGATAATGTGATTATCGCAGTTAGCATTGATTTGTTGATTAATTTCATAATCGTTAGTAATAGTTAGATTTAATTTTCTGCAAAATTGAGGAAATTTATTTTAACTAATATTAACTGTATGTTAATTTTTAAAGGTTCTTAATAAGGTTTAAAATGTTGGTTTACAATGTATTGAATAATAATTGATATTTCGCATGAAAAAAATCACATTATTGAGTTTTTAACAAAAGGGGATCATTTTTAACAAAAATTCAATGCTATTTCACGGCTTTGAGGCTTAAATCTATATTTTCTGCTGAGTGAGTAAGTGCTCCTGCAGAGATGTAGGTAACGCCTGTAGAAGCAATTTCTTTAAGCTGATCGCGGGTAATTCCTCCCGAAGCTTCACTTTCACAGGAGCCATTAATTAAGCTTACAGCTTTTTTCATGGTTTTTACGTCCATATTATCCAGCATGATTCGGTCTACCTTCGCATCAATAGCTTCCTGAACTTCATCCAGATTTCTGGTTTCAACTTCTATTTTAAGCTTTTTCTTATTCTTTTTGATGTAGTCTTTTGCCATTTTTACGGCATTGGTAATGCTTCCGTTATAATCGATGTGGTTGTCTTTCAGCATGATCATGTCATAAAGTCCGTATCGATGATTGGTTCCACCACCAATGGCAACAGCCCATTTTTCGCATACCCTGAAGTTTGGAGTTGTTTTTCTGGTGTCCAGAAGTTTTGTTTTGGTTCCGATGAGCCTGGAATCCCAGTCATGCGTTAATGTTGCAATTCCGCTCATTCGCTGCATACAGTTTAAAACCAGTCTTTCCGTTGAAAGAATAGATCTTGCACTTCCGGTTACAATAAAAGCAATATCTCCTACCTTTACAGCATCACCATCCTTTACGAAAGTTTCAATGTTTAAGTTTTTATCAAAAGTTTTAAAAATAATTTCAGCCAGTTCCACTCCGGCTAGAATGCAATCCTGTTTTACCAGTAGTTTTGCACTTTGTTCCAGATCTTTGGGAATCGTGGAAAGCGTAGAATGATCGCCATCCTGAATGTCTTCTTCAAGGGCGTTTTTAATAAATTGTTTTAAAGCTTTATCTGTAACGTATGCCGGTCTTTTCATATTTTTAATTTTAGTAATAATAAGATGCTTTTGTTCCGAATAACAAATCGTGAATCACAAAAAGCAAAATTACTTCATTTTCATCAGCTTTTATTTTTTCGAATTCAATTTTATTTTTTATTCGGATATTGTCTTGATTGATTGCTGTAAATTCTATTAAATATTTTCCTTGCGGTTTATAAGTATCAGGATTTTCTATGTACAGAAAATATTTCCAGTTCAGATTTTTCCACTGATATTCCGTCCCATGAAAAAGAAGTTTATCTCTTTTAAATTCTAAAATCGGATGTTGATGATTGTTAATATAATAAAATGTCTGAGGAAGTTTGTTATCATTTATAATTTCATCCAGATCGAATTGATCTTTTCCGAAATAGTAAGGTTTTCCCATTGTAAGTATATTGCACAATAGATTTAATGGAAGAGGATATTTTGCTCTTGAAATGATATTTTTCTTTATATAATTAAAGAATCGAACCCCAAAAGATACAGCCGCTAAAATGAACATCCAGCCCAGAAAATAGATTTCATCATGATGCTTGCTTCCAAAAATAAGAAAACCAAGTACGACGAGAACGATAAAAATCAACATGACTCTTAAAAAGTTTAAAAGATTCATGATGGTTAAAATTCTCAGACTGAAGATTTCCATACTCCGTATTTGCTATTCTTAAGCCAGATCTTTATTATAAAACGCACCTTTATTCTCCGTCATTTCCATAGACTGGGTAATGATGAGGTGGGCAACGGTTGTTAAATTCCTCAGTTCCGATAACTGTGGCGAAAGAATAGAGTAGTGGTAAATTTCGTTCACTGCGGCAGCGATTTCCTGATGTTTTTGCAAAGCCATATTCAGACGGCGGTTGCTTCGTACAATTCCTACCAGATCGCTCATCATTTCCTGAAGCTGCTTTCTGAGGTAAGATATAATTACCATCTCATCCATGATTTTCATTCCTTCTTCATTCCATTCCGGAACGGCTTTCAGGTCATCAAAGTTGAAATTATTTTCGTTTAAAAGTTCAACGGTTTTCATGGCAGCATTGTGTCCGAAAACTAATCCTTCCAATAAAGAGTTGGAAGCTAGTCTGTTGGCTCCGTGAAGTCCGGAATTGGTACATTCTCCCACTCCGAAAAGATTTCTGATGGAAGACTGACCGTCGCGGTCAACCTCAATTCCTCCCATCAGATAATGACAGGCGGGAACAACGGGAATAAGCTGGCTGAAAGGATCAATTCCTTCGTCTTTGCATTTTTTATAAATATTCGGGAAATGTTCAAGGAATTTTTCATGATCCATTTCTCGGCAATCCAACCCTACAAATTCGTCTCCGGTAATTTTCATTTCCGCATCGATAGCTCTGGCAACAATGTCTCTGGAAGCAAGCTCTTCACGCTCATCATATTTGTGCATGAATTTTTCGCCTCTTTTGGTTCTTAATTTGGCTCCGTCTCCACGAACGGCCTCAGAAATTAAAAACAACATACCATCAAGCTTACTGTACAGAGCTGTCGGGTGAAACTGATAGTACTGCATATTGGAAACTTTTCCTTTTGCTCTTGCCACAAAAGCGATTCCGTCTCCTGTTGCGATCGTCGGATTGGTGGTGTTTTTGTAAACATGTCCTGCTCCTCCGGTTGCAACAAGTGTTATTTTGGATGTAATTTTTTTAATGGTTTTGGATTTTTCATCCAGAATATAGGCTCCGTAGCAATGGATGTCGCCTTCATTTAATTCTTTTCCGGGAACATGGTGCTGCGTAATGATATCAATTACGTAATGATGATCGAGAATCTCAATATTCGGACTGCTTTTTGCGGTTTGTAAAAGTGCCCTTTCGATTTCAAAACCTGTGATATCTTTGTGATGTACAATTCGGTTTTCGGTGTGTCCTCCTTCTCTTCCTAAAGCAAATTCGCCGTTTTTCTTGTCAAAATTCGCGCCCCAGTCTACAATTTCATTGAATCTTGCAGGAGCTTCCCTAACTACCATTTCCACCACATCGCGTTTGTTTTCGCCGTCTCCCGCACGCATTGTATCGGCAATGTGTTTTTCGAAGTTATCATTTTTAGAATCTGTAACTACTGCAAGACCGCCCTGTGCGTATTTGGTGTTGCTTTCATCTTCGTCCGATTTTGTTACGATGATTATTTTGGCATCAGGAAGCTGCTCAGAAACTTTTATGGCATAGGAAAGTCCCGAAATTCCGGAACCGATTACTAATACATCCGCTTTTATCATATCCTTAGTTTAAGACAATTGTCTAAATAGTTAAATAAATTTAAACAATTTTTCGTTTGGTTTTCTTACTTTTTTCATGTGCTGAAAATGATCTTCCTCCGAACGGTAGCCTAAAGCGAGCGTTACGCTTACTTTTTCGGTTTCAGTATTTATCTCCAGAATTTCTTCGATAAGTTCCTGACGGAAGCCTTCCATTGGACAGGTGTCTATATTTTCTATCGCGGCAGCGTACATGAGATTCGCCAGAACGATGTAAGACTGTTTTTCTGCCCAGCTGAAAATTTCATCCTGTGTTTTTTGATTAATATGCTGATTGATGCTGTTTTTAAAAAGATCCAGTTTTTCCAGCGGTGTTTCTCTTACTTTGGAAATATGCCGGAAATAACCGTTAATATAATTATCGTCCACGATTTTTTTGGAAACAATAACAATGAGATGAGAACAGGTGGAAATCTGTGACGGATTGTAGAATGCAGGAATTAATTTCTGCTTCATCTCCTCACTTTCCACGATAAGAATTTCGTAAGGCTGAAGACCAAGAGAACTTGCCGATAATTTTCCGGATTCAAGAATATTATGCAGGGTTTCCTGAGGAATAATTTCGTTATTAAATTTTTTTACAGAGTATCTTCTGCTTAAAGCCTCTAAATAATTCATAATTCAAATTTAAGAATTGAATGCGAATTAAATAAGTTTAAAATAAAATATTTCTTCTAAATAAGGCATAAAAAAAGATCATCCGTTTTTCGAATGATCTTTAAAAAGTGTTATTCTATATTTTTTACCAGAACCCAGCCATTGTAAGAGGTCTGAGTGCTGTTTTTGTCATTTTCATTCCAGGTAATGGTGTACCAATAAGTTCCTGTCATTACTTTTTTGCCTCCCGTAGTTCCGTCCCATTTGTAGTTTCGGATCTTGTCGGCTTCGTACATTTTATTTCCGTATCTGTCATACACCGTGAATACTAAATTCTTTTTATATGCTAATGCGGAATAATCAATGTAATCATTTTTGTTGTCTCCATTGGGAGTAATGGCATTCAGGAGATTCGGAACCGTTATCTGAACATGAATCGGTGTACAATTGTAGGCGTCTTTTACATACACTACAACTTCACCTCTTGCAAGACCTGTGAAGACGTTAGAATCCTGCCAGTTTATTCCGTCCAAAGAATATTGATATGGTGTTTTTCCGCCTTTTACATTCACGGTAATCGTGTTGTTTTTAATATCAATTGTAGCAATTACAGGTTGCTGCGAAGGATTTACCATTACAGTCTGCTGTGTTGTACATCTTCCTGATTTCAGCTGTACCCAATAAATTCCGGGCGTTACATTCGTGATAGATTGTGTGGTTGCCCCGGTGCTCCATAAGTAGCTGTCGAATCCGGTTCCTGCATCTAAAGTTGTTTTGGCATCAATACAGATGATTTTATCTTTTAATACGGAAGAATAAATCGGCGCTAAAACTTTTAATGTAATTTTTGCAAGTGTCCAGCAATTGGTAACATTCGTAATTCTTACATACACTACGGATGATGTGCTTACGTAAGCTGCAGGATTCAGAATTTCATTGGTTCCGGCTAAAGCATCCGCTTGTGTTTTAAAATATCTTTTGGTAACTCCCGTTGCAGAAGTTACAACTGCCTGTGTAAGATTAAATAAACCTGTTGTCGGTGCATTATCGATAAAGCATGATTCCAGAGTAGCGTCTGTTGTGGCAATTTGAGGGTAAAATGCTAAGGTAATTGCAGTAGAACCCTGACAGCCAAGAGGGGTGGTTACTTTTACATATACGGTTCCCGCAGCAGAAGTGTAGGCTGTAGGATTGGTAATTTCATTGGTTCCGGCGTTTAGATCCGCCATATTTTTATAATATTTCTTGGTAGAACCCGTTGGTTCGTTCACATTCGCAAGCGTAAGATTGTATGTGGCTGTTCCTGTATTGTTGTTATTACATTCCGTAAGTGTTGCAGGGGTTGCTGTGAAAGGAGAAAGGTTTAACTGAATTTTACCGTCCGGATTATCACAAAGCAATCCTGTATTGTCTTTAATTAAAACAGAAACTGAAGTATTCGCACTGAACTGATAGTTGGTAGGATTCGTAATCGGAGTTCCACCTACACTGTATGAGAACGTATAATTGGCAGGATTGGTTACAAACTGTCCCTGATAAGATGTTAAATTTACCGTTCCTTGTCCTGTTGCAGGATTCGGACAGAAAGTATCTGTAACCAACGTCTGGTTAAGCGCGACTTTGTCTATATAAACTTTTACATTTTTAATTGATTGTCTTGCACTCGCTCCTCCTGTAGAAGCAGAAAAGCCAAAATAGCCGGTCGTCATGGTAGCCGCAGCTCCGGAAGGGGCAAATGATTGGCTTACAATAGTAGTTCCGTCGATTTTAAGCGTAATGATCCAGCTTGCAGGAGCCGCAGGATTTACCTGTCCGTTAACTTCAACGTGTCTGAAAGTAGTTCCTACGAAAGGCTGTGTCGGATTCAGATCCGGAGAGTGAAATGTACTTCCGGGAGTCGTATTGTATTCGATATTTGATCCTGCCGTGTTGTTTATTCCATATAAGATATGGACTTTACTCATCTGTGCTTCTGTGGTATTATTAAAAATGTCAAATCCCACCATTAAGCCGGTAGAGTTTGCAGGAATTCCTAATCCTCCGCCAGATGTGTAAGACGCGGGTGGATTTGCCAGATACCAAAAAGCAATACCATCTCCTCTTCCGTAGGCAGCTGTACCGTTTCCGTCGATTCTGAAATCAAATTCCACTCTCCATTTATCGCAATATTTAAGATTGATAGGAGAGTCTAATTTTATACCTCCTACCTGACTGGTCTGGTCAGCGGTAAGTTGTATAAAGTCTGTATTTACAACCGCAGAAGGAACGATGTTCCAGCCTGTGGTGTTTACAGGATTTCCGGTAAGCTGATAGGTTTGCGACGAAATTTTTCCGAAGCAGCAAAATAAGAAGAGGGATAAATAAAGGAGTAGTTTTTTATTCATTTATTAGCATACTTAAAATTAGACGTGTAAATATATTAAATCCTGATTAAATAATATGTATTTAATATTAAATTTGTCTTATTTAGTATTTATTTTATAATAAATGGTAAAGAAACTGAAAGAATGTTGAAAATTTTTCCGAAGATTAGCTGTAATTGTTAATTAAAATAAAGTATTGCTTTCAGGATTTTCGAAATAAGTATCGATTTCTAAATTATCTGAAGCAGCAGCGGTTACGGCAAGTTTGTCGCATAGTTCGTTTTCAAAGTGACCGGCATGACCTTTTATCCAGTGCATTTTTGGTTTATGCAGATTGTATAATACGACAAATTTTTTCCACAAATCAGGATTTTTCACGTTTTTCCAGCCCCTTTTGATCCATCCGGCTAACCAATTCTGGTTAATGGCATCCGCAACATATTTGCTGTCTGTATAAATATGAATTTCGTTGTCCGGAGATTTCAGTTTTTCCAAAGCGGTAATCACAGCAAGAAGTTCCATCCTGTTGTTGGTGGTCTTCCGGAAGCCTTTGGAAAATGTTTTCTGATAATTTTTTTCAGGGACGCGCATGAGAATTCCGTACCCGCCTTTTCCGGGATTTCCGCTGCAGGCTCCGTCGGTGTATATTTCAATTTTCATTTTTAAATCTTAGCCTTAGTCCTGAATTTAAAAAGGAAAATCGTCGTCATCATCAAAATCATTCATTGAAGATCCTGAAAGTTTTGAACTGTCCGGAAGATCAAAAGCTGCGCCCGGCTGAATTGTTGTTTTAATTTTATCAAAACCGCTCGGTTCAGGCTTTCCGAAGTTGGAAGGATATCCTCCTCCGCTCATTCCGCCGTCAAAAGCAGCCTCAATATCACCGAATTTCGCAAAATGTTTTAAGAAAGATAAACGCACATCGGCAGTTGCACCGTTTCTGTGTTTTGCAATAATCAATTCCGCCTGATTTTCTGTTGAGGTTTCCTGTCCTTCCTCATCGTTATCCCAAACCGTAATTTTATAATACTCCGGTCGGAAAATAAAAGATACAATATCGGCATCCTGCTCGATTGCTCCGGATTCCCTTAGATCGGAAAGCTGAGGTCTTTTCCCCGGACGTGTCTCCACACTACGAGAAAGCTGCGAAAGTGCAATGACAGGAACATTAAGTTCTTTGGCAATGGCTTTTAAGGATCTGGAAATCATGGAAATTTCCTGTTCACGGTTTCCTCCTCCTTTTCCGCCGCTTCCGGCAGTCATCAGTTGAAGATAATCGACCATGATGAGCTTTACACCATGCTGCATGACAAGTCTTCGGCATTTGGCACGGAAGTCGAAAATAGACAGGGAAGGTGTTTCATCAATATATAAAGGGGCATTTTCCAGTTCGGAAACATTGGAGAAGAGTCTTTCCCATTCTTCATCATCCAGTGTTCCTTTTCGGAGTTTTTCTGATGAAATTCTTGTTTCGGAAGCAATCATCCTTGTGATAAGCTGTACCGATGCCATCTCGAGCGAGAATAGTGCCATAGGAATTTTGTGTCCCACTGCAATATTTCTTGCCATCGACAGAAGGAATGCTGTTTTTCCCATCGCCGGACGTGCTGCAATAATAATAAGGTCGGAGTTTTGCCAACCTCCGGTTTCTTTATCTACATCGCGGAAACCGGAAGGAACTCCGGAAAGTCCTTCTTTATCTTTTAGAGATTTAATGGTGTCGATTGCCTGTTTTACCAATGAATTGGCAGTATCGAATCCTTTTTTAATGGTTCCGTTTGTGATTTCGAAAAAAGACTGTTCGGCTTTATCCAGAAGTTCAAAAACGTCTGTTGATTCTTTATAGGATGCGTCAATTACGTTTGCCGAAACATTAATTAAGCTTCGAAGAATATATTTTTCAAGAATAACGCGGACGTGGTATTCAATATGGGCAGAAGAACTTACTCCCATCGTAAGATCGATGATGTAGCTGTCTCCGCCGGCAGAGCTTAACTTGCCTTCTTTTTTAAGCTCCTGAATAATCGTCATTAAATCGACAGGCTGGTTGCCTTCGTATAATTTTAAAATGGTAGAAAATATGACCTGATGTCTCGGATCGTAAAAAACTTCAGGGGTAAGCAAATCTATCGAATGATCGAGTCCTTTTTTATCAATTAAAAAAGTACCAATCACCAATCGTTCAAAATCCAGAGCATTGGGAGGCATTTTCCCGTCTGCAATGGAGAGTTCTTTTGCAAAATTTCCGTTCGTCAAAGAAGATAATGTTTCTTTCTGCGCCATAATAGTGCAAAGATAGTTTTTTTGAAAAGCAAATGAAACGGAGTAACTAACAAAAAATTGTGGATAACTTTTGAAACCTTTATTCAGAAAGGCTTTGCAAAGAGAATAAAAAAATCACCTCAAAACTGAGGTGATTTAATGTTCTGAAAATCAGATTGAATTATTACTGAATGTTTTTAACCAAAACCCAGCCACTGTATTTCGTCTGTGTATTGCTTTTGTCATTTTCTGTCCATGTAATCGTGTACCAGTATGTTCCTGTAACAATTTTCTTACCACCGGAAGTTCCGTCCCAGGTGTAATTTCGGATCTTGTCTGCTTTATAAATCATGTTTCCGTATCGGTCGTAAACCGTGAAAACGAGATCTTTTTTATAAGCCAAAGCAGAATAATCGATGTAGTCGTTTTTGTTATCTCCGTTTGGTGTGATCGCATTCAGAAGATTTGGAACAGTTACCTGAACACTAATCGGACTACAGTTATAAGCATCTTTTACATAAGCTTTATTTTCACCTCTCGGAAGACCTGTGAATACATTGGAATCCTGCCAGTTTACTCCGTCGATAGAATATTTATAAGGTGCTTTTCCTCCTGTTACGTTGATTGTAAATGAA
>NZ_JBBCQL010000110.1:0-14417 GCF_037149975.1 Chryseobacterium sp. VD8
GTTTTGAAACCGGGAGATAAGATTATGGGAATGGATCTCTCTATGGGAGGGCACCTTACGCATGGTTCTTCGGTTAATTTTTCAGGAATTCAATATGACGTTGTTTCTTATGGTGTTAAAAAGGAAACTGGGCTTATTGATTACGATCAGATGAGAGAAGTTGCTTTGAGGGAAAAACCTAAGATGCTGATTGCCGGTTTTTCTGCTTATTCAAGAGATTTAGACTATGCAAAATTCAGAGAAGTTGCTGATGAAATCGGAGCTACACTTTGGGCAGATATTGCTCACCCTGCAGGTCTGGTGGCAAAAGGTCTTTTGAACAATCCATTTGAATACTGTCACGTTGTTACTACAACTACTCATAAGACGCTAAGAGGGCCAAGAGGTGGAATGATCATGATGGGGAAAGATTTTGAGAATACTTACGGTCATAAAACTCCAAAAGGAGAAATCAAAATGATGAGTCAGGTTCTTGACGGTGCTGTTTTTCCTGGTATTCAGGGAGGCCCGCTGGAGCACGTTATTGCAGGTAAGGCGGTTGCTTTCGGTGAAGCATTGGACGATCAGTTCTTAATCTATGCAAAACAGGTTCAGTCTAACGCACAGGCTTTGGCTAAAGCAATGATCGACAGAGGTTTTGATATTGTAAGCGGAGGAACAGACAATCACCTAATGCTGGTTGATCTTAGAAATAAAAATGTAAACGGAAAAGAGACCGAAAAAGCACTTGTTCTTGCGGATATTACGTGTAACAAAAATATGGTTCCTTTTGATGATAAATCTCCGTTTACAACATCAGGGATCAGATTGGGAACTGCAGCGATTACAACGAGAGGTCTGAAAGAGAATGATATGGACACTATTGCCGGATTAATTTCTGATGTGGTAGATAATATCAAAAATGAAGAAGTTATAACTTCTGTCAGAAAAAAAGTAAATGAATTAATGGAGGGTAAAGCTTTATTCAACTATTAATTTTCTTAGAAATAAATTATAAAGAATGGGCTTAGCTCATTCTTTTTTGTGTAGAATATATGGAGAAAAAGTCTTTCACTTTTGATGAGATTAAAATGAAGCTGGTAAACTATTGTGTTTATCAGGATCGTTGCCATGCAGAAGTTGAACAGAAAATGAGGGAGTTTCTCCTGATTGATGAAGCGAAAGAAGAAATTTTGCTTTATCTGATGAAAGAAAATTATCTGAATGAAGAACGTTTTACGAGAAGTTATATTCGCGGAAAATTTTATATTAAACATTGGGGAAAGACAAAGATTAAAATTCATCTTAAACAGAAACAGGTATCAGATAAGTTAATTAATCTGTGTTTTGATGAAATTGATGAAGATGATTACGGTAAAACGATCCGTAGAATTTATCAGGATTATTATGATAAACAGAGCGGACTGAAAGAATATCAAAGAAAAGCCAAAACAATTAAATATTTAATGAGCAGGGGCTTTGAATATGAGAAAATAATTGATAATTTTGACAACGCATAAATGATAAAATTATTTTAATTTGAAAGAGGAGAGAATCTGGCTCTCACCTCCGCATATGGGAGGAAGTGAGCTTAAATATATAAAAGAAGCATTTGATACCAACTGGATTTCTCAGTTTGGAAATAATATAGATCATTTTGAGAATATTCTTGAAGAATATTTGGGTGAAAATTCTTTTGTGGCTGCTCTTTCCTCCGGAACGGCTGCTATACATTTAGCTTTGAGATTATTAAACGTAGAAGAAGGAGATTTTGTGATCTGCCAGTCTTTTACTTTTGTAGCATCTGTAAATCCCGTATTATATTTAAAAGCTGTTCCCATTCTTGTAGACAGTGAACCTTCAACATTTAATTTATGTCCTAATGCGTTGGAAGACGCTGTGAAATTTTGCATGCAGAAGGGAAAAAAGCCTAAGGCTATTATTGCAGTAAGTCTTTACGGAATGCCTTTTATGGTAGACGAAATTTTGGACATTTCCAGAAAATACGATATTCCGCTTATTGAAGACAGTGCAGAAGCTTTGGGCAGTAAGTACAACAATCAGGCATGTGGAACTTTTGGCGATTTATCCATTATCAGTTTTAACGGAAATAAAATCATTACTACTTCCGGAGGAGGAATTCTTATTTCAAAAAGCCAGATTACCAAGAACAGAGTCATTTATCTTGCTACGCAGGCTAAGGAGAATGAGGATTTTTACAGTCATTCAGAATTAGGATATAATTACCGGATCAGCAATATTTCAGCTGGCATCGGAAGGGGACAGATGGAAGTGCTTGAAGAAAGGATTCGGGCAAGGCGGGAAAATCACCTTTTTTATAAGGAATTATTTGAATGTTTTGATGATCTTCATTTATTTTCTGAACCTTCTGCAAAATTTTATTCAAATTATTGGTTGAATGTAATTTTGATTGAGGGAGAATATTGGGATAAAAAAAAAATGCGAAGCATATTTTCTGAAAATAATATAGAAACCAGATACTTATGGAAGCCAATGCATCTGCAGGCACTTTATAAAGACTGTATTTTTTTTGGCAGTAATATTTCTGGTGCTTTTTTTGATAGAGGTCTGTGTCTTCCGTCAGGAAGTAATATTACGGAAAATTGTAAAGAAAGAATTACCAGAGCGTTATATGACTATAGAAATTAAATTTGTTATTAATTCAAAAATCGATGAAATTTTATTGTAATTTTACGCGAAGATAAATAAGTTTATTTTTCTAGACATTAATTTTAAATTATATGAACACAACTCTAGACAATGTACGATTCTCTTAGAAAGAAGATTTTTGGAGGAGATAATGTTGTCAGTCTCTCTGATGTAAGATATTTACCCAGATGGATAATATTAATAATTGATATTATTATTCTGGTAGTATCCTTATTTTTATCTACCTACATTATAGAAAAAATTACCCAAAAGGAATTTATCTACGATGATAAGAATCTTGTATTTTTATCAATTATTATCGTGAATGTTTTTTATATGTATATTTTTAAGACTTATGCAGGAATAATCAGACATTCAACATTCACCGATCTTTTTAAACTTCTGACTTCATGCTTCTGTACGATGGCTACCGTAGCAACAGTCAATATTTTTTATTTCTGGTTTACCGGAGGAAAATTCATTCTAACACCATATCTGATACTTTTTTTCATTATTTCCTTTATGGGATTATTTCTATTCAGATTATATGTGAAAGAATTTTTTCATATTGTAAGAGAATATAGAAGAAGTACCCTTAAAAAGAGAATTCTTGTTTTAGGGATTGATGAGCAGTCTATAGCCATTGCAAGAGCTATCTTGGATAATCCAAGCCTTCCTTATCACGTGGTGGGATTTCTTACTCAGAGATCAGATTCTAAGAGAGCATCACTGTTGGGAAAACCAATTCTTTCAAAAGAAAAAATTGAAGGCCATACAAAGGAAGAATTGGTTGTAGACGGAGTGATCATTATAAAAGAAATGATGTCTAAAGACGAAATGAATTCGTGGGTGAATCTGTTTTTGGAAAAAGATCTTAATATTTTTAAAGCTCCATCTGTTCAAAAACTTAGAGACAGTGATCTGGGAGGATCTATCAGGAATCTGCAAATTGAAGATTTACTGAACAGGAAGCCAATTAAAATTGAAAGTGAAGATGTAAGAAGCAGACACTTTAATAAGACAATTTTAGTAACCGGAGGTGCAGGATCTATCGGTAGTGAAATTGTTAGACAGGTTGCACAATTTAATCCCTCTCTTATCGTTGTATTAGATCAGGCTGAAACACCTTTATACGATATTGAACTTGAAATGAGAGAAAAGTTTCCTCATATCACTTTTAAGTTCGTCTTAGCGGATGTTTCCAATAAACATAGAATTGAGCCATTATTCCAAATGTATAATTTTTCTATGGTATATCATGCAGCGGCATATAAACATGTACCATTGGTTGAAGAAAATCCGCATGAAGGAATTATAGTAAATGTATTAGGCTCCAGAATTATAGCAACACTTTCCAGTAAATACAAGGTGAATAGATTTGTAATGGTATCAACAGATAAAGCTGTAAATCCTACCAATGTGATGGGAGCTTCTAAAAGAGCTGCGGAATTATTTGTTCAGTCATTACAGAATGTAGAAGGAAATAAAACCAAATTCATCACAACAAGATTCGGAAATGTTTTAGGATCTAACGGATCGGTTATTCCTTATTTTAAAAAGCAAATTGAGGCAGGAGGTCCGGTAACAATTACTCATCCGGATATTGTAAGATATTTTATGACAATACCGGAAGCTTGTGAACTTGTTCTTCAGGCAGGAACAATGGGGCATGGAGGAGAGATTTTTGTTTTTGATATGGGAGAGCCTGTTAAAATTTTGGATCTCGCAAGGAGAATGATAAAATTATCAGGATTCGAACCTAATATTGATATTAAAATTATTTATACGGGACTAAGACCCGGAGAAAAATTATACGAAGAGCTTTTGAGTGATGATGCAAAAACACTGCCAACGCATAATGATAAAATTATGATCTCAAAAGATCCAAGTATGGAATTTTCGGAGATAGAATCTATGATAAATCTTGTTACTAAGGCTGCAATCAAAAGAGATAAAGTGGAAGTGGTAAGAATTCTAAAAACCATAGTTCCCGAGTTTAGAAGTAACAATTCTATTTATGAAATACTGGATAAATAGAAAAATAATAAATGTATATTTGTACAATTTAAAAATATGATGAAAGGTAAAATACTGGCTGTATTACTGGCAGTTGCATTAGTTTCTTGCAAAACCAATCCCAGCGCACACAACGATCTGAATTATATGCAGAATATAGAAAATGTTGCAATAGATGCTTCTGCTAAAAATTCTCAAAATACTATTCAACCGGGAGATCAGCTTGTAATTTTGATTACAGCTAAAGATCTGGATGTGGTTAAACCATTTAATCAAAATTTCTCATCCTCAGAATTTGTTCAGAATAATACTTTTGCAGGTGGAAATACACCGGGGCAAGGATCAGCAACTATTTCAGGACCAACTTATATTGTAGATTCAAATGGGGATATAGATTTTCCAATTTTGGGAAAACTTAATACAACAAACAAAACCCTAGTCCAATTCAAGGAGGAAATAAGTAACAGAATGAAAGAATTTGTTATTAATCCTACGGTATCTGTAAGACTTACCAACTTTAAAATTTCAATTTTAGGCGAAGTAAACAGGCAGGGCGATTATATTGTGACAAACGGACAGGCAACTATTCTAAATGCCTTGGCAATGGCCGGAGATCTCACTACCTATGGCCGAAGAGATGATATCCTGATAATAAGAACAGAAAATGGACAAATTACTCATGGAAGAGTAAACGTGCGGGATGCCAATCTTATTAATTCTCCTTTCTATAATCTCAAGCAGGGTGATGCTATAATTGTATCTGCGAACAATACAAAAGATGTAATCTCAAAACAGAATCCGAATACACCTCTTATTTTATCTGCAATTTCTATCGGTGTAACAGCAATCGCAGTTGTGATAGGTCTATTTAAGAAATAAAATGATGGAACAACAAAATATTCACTCAACAGAAATTGAAACAGAACTGAATGTAAGAGATATAATTCAACCTTATTTAAAACGTTGGATGTGGCTTATTGCAAGTGTTGTATTATCGGTAACTCTTGCGTATCTATATCTTAAAAGACAAGTTCCAATTTTTGAAGTCGCTTCAACAGTACTTATTAAAGATTCTAAATCAAATAATGCGGGAACACAGGATTTTGCAGCTTTAAGAGATATTTCGGGTATTGGTAAAATAGGTAGTAATGGAGTTGAAAATGAAATGGAAATTTTCAAGTCTAAAAAACTTGTACGAGAAGTTGTAAAGACATTAGGTCTCGAAACTAATATTTATAATGGAGATTTAAAACATGAAATTTACGGTGAAACCTCTCCTATAAAGGTTAGAGTTTTACAAGAAAAAGATGTAAAAGGTAAGATTTCAGGGGTTGTAAATTTAAAGATTGACGGAAATCAGTTGAAACTGTCTTCAGAGACTATACCCACTATTAATACGACCTTCAATAAAGTTATCAGTCTGCCTTTTGCTAATATAATGATTTTAAGAAATGAGGACTATAAAGCCGGCAAAAAATTAAATGAGCTTATATTAGATATCTCTACAATTGATTCCAGAACGGATGCTTATCAAGCAGCTTTAAATGTATCACTTATAAATAAAGATGCTACTGTTATCAAGCTTGCAATGAATCATGCCGATGTTGATAAAGCTAAAGCAATTATTAATAAATTGGTTCAGGTATACAACGAGGATGCAATTGAAGATAAAAATACAGAATTTAGAAATACAGCTAAATTTATCAGTGAAAGAATAGAGCAGGTTGGTAAAGATTTGGGCGATGTAGAAAACCAAAAAGAAAGGTTTAAGCAGAGTAACCAAATATCCGATATAGAAACAGAAGTTAAATTAGGCTTACAAACAAATGCGGAAGCAAAGAGTAAAGAGTTGGAAATTAATGCGCAGCTTGAACTTACCGATGCTTTGTTAGGATATGTGGGTAATCAGAATTCTTATCAGACTTTACCCAGTAATTTAGGACTAAATAACCCTAGTGCAACGACTAATATTTCTTCGTATAATCAGTTAGTTCTGCAAAGAAATAAACTTCTTCAAAGTGCTACACCGGAAAACCCGCTTGTTGTTGATATTACTAAGCAAATCAATAATATCAGAAATTCTGTTATTCAGAGTTTACAGAAAAACAGAACAGGGCTTCAGTTAGCTAAAAATGGTTTATCATCAGAACAAAATAGCATTTCAGGTAAAATTGCTAAAGTACCGGTTCAGGAAAAGTTATTCAGAAGCATTGAAAGACAACAGCAAATAAAAGAATCACTATATCTTCTTTTATTACAAAAAAGAGAAGAAACGGCTATATCCATGGCGGTTACTGCACCTAAAGCAAGAGTTATTGATAAAGCTTTTGTAGGAATGAATGTTGCGCCCAAAGCTATGGTAATTTTACTTTCCGGGTTTTTAATAGGTTTTTTGATTCCGATTGCGATCATCTATCTTCAGCAGTTATTTAATGATAAAGTAAAAACAAAACATGATCTTGAAAAACTAACGAACAGAAAACCAATCATAGGAGAAATCCCTAGTATGGAAAGAGGACAGGATGAGTTGGTAAAAATGAATGATCTGTCGCCAATGGCGGAGTCTTTCAGAATTTTAATTACTAACATGAATTTCATGTTCCCTAAAAATATCAAAAAAGGAAGAACTGTGTTTGTAACTTCAACCGTAAAAGGGGAGGGTAAAACGCACGTGTCGGTAAACCTTGCATTAACGATGGCAACTCCTAAGAAGAAGATCATTATCATTGGTTCAGATATAAGAAACCCTCAGTTACAAAGATATAATACGACAAGAAAAGGTTTAGCCGGACTTACAGAGTTTCTTTATGATGACCAGGTTTCTGTAGAAGATATTGTACACCAGAGTGCATTTAATCCTTATTTGGATGTAATTTTCTCAGGAAGTATTCCTCCAAACCCGACAGAATTGTTATCTAACGGAAGATATGAAGATCTTCTTGCAGATCTTCAGGGTACTTATGATTATATTATCATTGATACTGCTCCATTAATGCTGGTTACGGATACGTTGTTAATTGCAAATATGGCAGATGTAACGCTATATGTAACAAGATCAAGACATACTGAAAAATCTCTGATTGATTTTGCCAACAAACAGGTGGAAGGACACAAAATAAAGAATGTTGCTTTTATATTGAATGACGTAAACAAAGAGTACTTTGCTTATGGAAACAAATACGGGTATGGATATACAGCAACAGATGACAGAAGCTTTTTTGATAAGGTAAAAAGCATTTTTACTAAAAATGATGAAAACAAATAAAGATTTTAAAATTGCCGTAATCGGTCAGGGTTATGTTGGGCTTCCATTAGCTCTGGAATTTTCAAAACACTTACCTGTTTACGGATTTGATATTAATATCAAAAGAATTGAGGAGCTTAAAGAGGGTGAAGATCATACCTTAGAAGCTAATTCTGAAGAAATAAAAGAGTGTCTGAGCATTGCAGTTAAAAGTAATTTTACAAAAGGATATATACCATCTTGTTCTTTGGAGGAAATTGCAAACGCAAATGTATACATTGTAACAGTTCCTACACCGATAGACCGATTTAATTCTCCTGATCTTAGCCTGTTGATAAAGGCAAGTGAAATGTTGGGTAGAATTCTTAAAAAAGATGATATTGTGATTTATGAATCTACCGTATATCCTGGATGTACAGAAGAAGAATGTATTCCGATATTAGAAAAAGAATCAGGATTAAAACTTAATGTCGATTTTTACGTTGGATATTCACCCGAAAGAATTGTTCCCGGAGATAAAGTAAACACTTTGGTGACCATTAAAAAAGTCACATCCGGTTCTACACCCGAAATCGCTGAAAGTATAGATAAACTATATCAGCTGATTATTAAAGCAGGAACTCATAAAGCGCCAAGTATTAAAGTAGCCGAAGCTTCAAAAGCAATTGAAAATGCTCAAAGGGATGTAAATATTTCTTTTGTAAACGAATTAGCATTAATTTTTGACAGAATCGGTATAGATACCCATGATGTCTTAGAAGCTGCCGGTACAAAATTTAATTTTTTAAAATATCGTCCCGGTTTAGTAGGAGGACATTGCATTTCAGTAGACCCTTATTATCTTGCTCATAAAGCAGGGCAACTTGGTTATCATCCACAGGTAATTTTAAGCGGCAGGAGAGTAAATGATATGATGCCAGAATTCATTGCTGGAAAGGTTGTGAAATTAATGATTCAGAAGGGTATTCAGATTAAAAATGCAAATGCTCTGATATTAGGAATTACTTTTAAAGAAAATTGTCCCGATATTAGAAATACAAAAGTCATCAATATCTATTCTGAGCTTAAACAGTATGGTCTTAATGTGGATATTTATGATCCGTGGGCAGATAAAGACGAAGTGAAATCTGAATATAATATCGAAACTCTTGAAAATATCATTAAGGATAAAAAATATGAGGTCGTTGTTTTAGCAGTTTCACATAATGAATTTAAATTACTCGATATTGCTTCATTAAAAGCTGATAGTTCTATATTATTTGATGTGAAAGCATTCTTAGATAGAGATGTCGCAGATGCAAGATTATAAATAGATTTTGAATCTCAGGATAAGAATTACTACATAAGGCTGTAGGGATTAAATTAGAATATCTAAAAAAGATAATGATGCTTGAAAAAAAAAAGTTAGTAAGAAATATTGCTTCTTTGGGAATTATTCAGATAGTTAACTATATATTCCCATTGATTACCGTACCATATGTCTCCAGGATAATTGGTCCGGACGGATATGGAATTATTAATTATGCGATGGCATTTATTGGATATTTCACGCTTCTTATTGCTTATGGTTTTGATTTAACGGCTACCAGAAGAATATCACAAAATTCAAATAATAAAGAATATATTAATGAAGTTGTTTCTGAAGTATTTACATCAAGAATAATTTTATATGCAGTATCCTGCATTTTATTTGTTATTTCTCTTTATTTTTTTACCCCTATACAGAAAGATCTTTCAGTTGCAGTAATATTATTTACCGGCTGTATATCTACGGTAATTTCGCCACAATATATCTTTCAGGGATTACAGGAACTGGAAATTTTTGCCAAGCTTAATTTTGTTAAGGGTATTATAAACACAGCACTAGTTTTCATTTTAATTAAACATAGTTCAGATTATTATTGGATTCCTCTGCTTTCGACAATTTTTTTGATATCAACTAATATATTTCTTTTTCTTTATGCTATCAGAAAATTTCAGATTAAATATAGGCTCGTATCTTTCAGAAAATCATTCAAGCTTATTCTTGATGAAAGGATGATCTTCTTTTCGACCATTGTGATTAGTCTGTATACTTCTACAAATACTGTAGTTTTAGGTTTTTTTGCTGATAATAAAGAAGTGGGTTACTATACAACAAGTCAGAATTTTCTTAATATAGTTAATTCAATGCTCATGATTCCAATTTCTACAGCACTTTATCCTTTTATTGGCAGAGCATTTTCAGTATCAAGAGAACATGGAATAACTCTAATTAAAAAAATTGTTCCAATAGTTTTTTATCTTACTTTTTTTGCGTCTGTTGCAGTTCTTTTATTTGCTCCATTTTTAGTTAGGCTTATTTATGGACATCAATTTGATAATTCCATTAATGTTTTAAAAATTATCTCTTTCATACCATTTATTGTTGGTCTTTCAAATATTTTCGGCATACAGCTTATGTTAAATTTAGGGCTGGATAAAATGTTCTTCAGAACAACTTTCATAGCAAGTATCGCAGGCCTTATACTGAACATATTTATGAGTAAATACTGGGGATATATAGGAACGGCCTGGAATTGTGTAATTATAGAATGCTTAGTAACCATTTTAATGTATTTTGCTTTGAAAAAAGAAAAAATTGGTATTTTTAAAATGGATTACTTCAGCCCAAAACAAATTTTCTTGACATTAAAAAATAGAAACGAATAATAAAATGAAAAAATATCTAATCATTGGATCTGGATTTTCCGGAGCTGTTATTGCAGAACAATTAAGTAAAAATCCGGAAAATCACATCACTGTAATAGATGAGCGGGATCATATAGGGGGAAACTGCTATACGGAGAGAGATTCGGAAACCAATGTAATGGTACATAAATACGGTCCGCATATTTTTAATACAGACAATAAAGAAGTTTGGGATTACATCCAGAATTTTTGCGAAATGGTTCCGTTTGTAAATCGCGTAAAATCAATTTATAAAGGAAATGTTTATTCTATGCCTATTAATCTGCATACCATAAACCAGTTTTTTAATAAAACTATGCGTCCGGATGAGGCAAAAATATTTATAGAATCTATTGCTAAAAAAGATATTGAAGAGCCTCAGAATTTTGAAGAACAAGCCATGAAGTTTATCGGGGAAGATCTTTATAAAGCTTTCTTTTATGGTTATACAAAAAAGCAGTGGGGATGTGAACCAACAGAATTACCTGCAAGTATTCTCAAAAGATTACCTGTAAGATTTAATTATAATGATAATTATTATGCAAATCCTTATCAGGGAATTCCTAGAGATGGTTATACCGGAATTTTCGAGAAAATGCTTTCTGCCAGTAATATTGAAGTTAAACTTAATACAAAGTTTGATTCTTCATGGGATCTTTCAGAATATGAAAAAGTTTTCTATTCCGGACCTATAGATGCTTTTTTTGATTATAAATACGGAAGACTTTCGTATAGAACCGTTTATTTTGAAAGAGCTGTAGTAGAAGGAGATTATCAGGGTAATCCAGTCATAAATTATGCAGATCCTGAAGTTCCATATACCAGAGTACACGAGCATAAACATTTTACTCCTTGGGAAGAACATGAGAAAACAACTTACTTCAAAGAATTCAGTAAAGAAACTGAGGAAGCAGATATTCCTTACTATCCTAAAAGATTAACGGAGGATATGGAAAAACTTGCATTGTACGAAGAGGAAGTTAAAAAGATGGATAAAATTCATTTTGTGGGAAGATTAGCAACCTACAGATATATGGATATGCATCATGTAATAGGTGAAGCTTTAGACTTAATAAAAAAATTAAAATAATGAAAGTTCTTCAGATCTGTACAGGTTTTGATATTTCTTTTAATGGAGGTATAACAAACTATGTAAGAAATATTTCCAGTACAATGGCAGATAACGGCCTGGATGTAACAGTACTGTATTCGGAAGATAATAAAGAAGAAAAAAAATATAACTTTAAAACTCTTAATATTGATCCAAAATTACGGCCTTTTCATCTAAGCAGTGTTATCACTAATGAAGATGTTGAGGTTGTAGAAAAAGTTGTTAAATATATTTCTCCGGATATTATTCATGTTCATATGATGATTGATCTTCCGTTAAAGGTTTTGGAGGTTTTTAAAAAATATGCTAAGGTCATAATTTCTCTTCATGATTATTCTTATGTGTGCAATAGAATTATCCTGCTGGATAAAGATGGGAAATTGTGTACAAATAGTAAAGAAAATTTAAAATGTAATTCTTGTATTTCATACGAAGAAACACTTGATCAGAAATACGTTGGAGGAGGAATAAGAAAAGGTTTGAAACTGCTTAAAGTGAAAAAATTAGCTAATTCCAGCGGTCATCATGAAAGGTTTTTGGAAGGGAGAAATTTATTCAGAAATGTTGATGCACTGATTGCTGTTTCCAACAGAGTTAAAGAAATTTATCAGGAAAATGGTTATGAAAACAATTTATTTGTAGTAAATCATATAGGGAATTATACTGCTGATGAAAGTTTCAGAAAAAATTTTACAGCAAGGGAGAAAAAAGAAAACAACCAAAAAATTAAATTTGGTTTTATTGGTAATTTACACTTCCATAAAGGTGCAGACCTGTTTTTAAAGCTAGCGGAAAATAGCAATCATGAATTTCATATTTATGGCGGAATAGAGGATTATGTATTAGAAAAAATACAGACCATGTCCCATGTATTTTATCATGGCAGATATCAGCACAGTGATTTAGTAGATATTTTAAAGAAAATTGATATAGGCTTGGTATTATCTATCTGGGAAGATAATGCACCTCAGGTTGTATTTGAATTTTTGAATGCAGGTATTCCTGTAGTTGGTACAAAGATGGGAGGTATTCCTGATTTTGTTACGAACAATAATGGTTTTCTTTTTGAGCCTAATGAAGATGGAATAAACTCTGCTTTACAGCTAATGAATTCTGACAATGTATATCATTTATATAACAGGGTTATTAATAATATTAAAGGTACAAAAACGGCGTCAGAGCATATGGATGAACTTATGAATATCTATAAACAAATTGTATGATAGTATTTCTCAAGTTAATAAATGCATTACGAATTGAATTCTTTAACTGGATTTCATTAAAAGTTGCTGCTGTACGTTGGCGGCTGAATAATAAACACAATTATACTGCACTAGGTAACCTTATTAAAGATGTTAATAAAATAAAGGTTGGAAAGTACACCTATGGTAAAATAAATATTCAGTCTTTTGAGAACCCAAATGAGAGATTATTAATAGGTAATTTCGTGAGTATTGCTTCCGATGTGTTTTTTATTCTAGGTGGAAATCATCCGATAAATACATTTACTACTTTTCCGTTAAAAACTTTTTTTGATGAGTTGAGTCCTTTGCAGGATGCTACTACAAGAGGTGAAATAGTGGTAGAAGATGAGGTTTGGATCGGCACAAATGTAATTGTAATGTCTGGAGTTACAATCGGAAAAGGAGCAATAGTTGCCGCAGGAAGCGTTGTCACTAAAAATGTGGCTCCTTTTTCAATTGTAGGTGGAAATCCTGCAAAGTTTATTAAATGGAGAATTCCTGAAGAACTCATACCATCCAGAATGCATGTCGACATAACAGATATCAATATAGATTTTATTAAACAGAATATGGATATTTTTTATAAAAAAATAGATCAAGAAGTTTTAGAAAAAATAAAAAGTAAAAATTGATATGCAGGTCTCTATAATCATTGTAAATTATAATACGAAAGATATAACGGAGAATTGTATAGCATCCATTATATCTCAAACAAAGGACGTACAATATGAAATTATCTTAGTAGATAATGCATCTGCCGATGGATCAAAAGAATATTTTGAAAATAGAAATGGAATTCTTTACATTTACTCTAGTGAGAATTTGGGGTTCGGAAGAGCCAATAATCTTGGAGCAGAAAAAGCTAAAGGAGAACTTCTGTTTTTATTAAATTCAGACACCATCCTGATTGAAAATTCCATTAAAAAAATGTGTGATTTCTTTTACGAAAACGAGAATAAATTAAATATAGGAGTCTTGGGCTGCAAATTGATTGACGAAAAACATCAAATAATGCATTCTGGAGGGTATTTTCCAACACCGTTTAGTGAATATCTCTTGATGTTTTCTTCATATTTCAAATTTAAAAGTAAAGAATTTATTATTGATGAGACCAAAGAATATCAGATGATAGAAAAAGTAACTGGAGCTGATATGTTGCTAAGAAAAACTGTTTTTGATCTGGTTTTGGGCTTTAGTCCTCTCTTTTTTATGTATTTTGAAGAAACAGATATGCAAAAAAGAATTTCAAAACTTAAATATAAAAATTATATCTATAATAATACTTCAATTATACATTTAGAAGGTTTTAGTTTTAATAAATTAATTGCTAACTCTAAAAGAGTTATAGTACAGAGAAGCAAAAATTTGTACTTTAAAAGGAATTTTAACTATTACATTTTTTATGTTTTTGTAGATATGCTTTTTAATTTAATAAGATTATTTA
>NZ_JBBCQL010000111.1:0-14296 GCF_037149975.1 Chryseobacterium sp. VD8
TGTCTCCTGTGGTTGTTCCTGTTCTCCAGTCTACTTCCGCAATATTGCCGTTGTATTTCGGTTTTACTTTCAGAGTAGAAAAGTCTGTATTGGGCGTTTCGAGCCCTTCAACTTCACTGTATTTTACTTTATACCCGAACAGTTTTCCGTTAAGGTTTGCAGGATCATTGATCTTGGTCATCCATCCGCGGATGTTGTAGGTGTAATCGATGCTCTGAAGATTATTTCCTACTTTCTTGTTCACAAGCTGGGACAGATCGTTGTAGATATTTTCAGCAAGCAGTTCCTGCGGATTATTATCCACCTGATGATAATGTTTTACCAACCTGTTCTGAGCATCGTATTCAAACGTTTCGGTGATCACTTTTTCAGTATCTGTACTTAATCTTTTATGATACGTTTTAGAAAGCTTGGGAACTCCTGCAAAATCCAGCTCGGTTTCGGTGTTGGTATATCCTCCGAGATGGTTGGTGCTTTTGGTGGCAATGGCTCTTCCCATCGAATCGTAATAGATGTAGGTTTTCGTCCAGTTGTTGTCTTCTATGTTTTTAACGTAGGCAGCGGTTAAAATCCCTATCGTGGAAGCATCTTCACTGCTTCCCAGCGTCTGTTTCATCGTATGCTGTCCCAGAACCGTTGCCGGAACTGCCGGAGCTTCAGAAGGGTAGGTGTCGTAATAATTAACCGAAAGCAGGACAACACCAGAAGAAGGGAATGCAAGATTCCTGTAATAAATACTGATACCGCTTACCACAACAGGTTCTGTGGTTCTGATTTCATTATTTAAAGAATTTGCTGCAATGGTATTCATCTGATCCTGTACAAAACTTCTTGAATTCGAATCAGGATAAAATCCAGTAAGAGCCACCCTTCCGAATTCATCATATTTGGTAAAAAGCCAGCCTTTGCTTCCGAAGCTGTTGTTTGCTGTTCTCAGGATCGCATCCTGCGTGAGCACCAAACGGTCCTGTTTGTCGTAGACCATCAGTTCCCATTCTTTTCCGGGCAGTCTTTTTTCAACCAGACGGTCTCTGCCATCGTACCGGTACTGGTAGCAGAGTTCGTTTAAAATCGCATCCGTAATCAGGTTACTGTTATCTGAAATCTGTTTTACCGCTTTCGGGGAAAGGACGAAAGCCAGCTGGTTGTACTCGTTGTACACGTAATACGTGTCCACATTCTGTGCCCCGTCATTTCTGCGCACCAGAATCGTCTGTCCCTGTCCGTTTTTAAATTCCGTTACAGGGTTTCCGTCCTCATCGGTAACGGTATTTTTATACAGTGTTGATGCGGGATAATATCCCGAATTATCCGTAGAAACCGAAAGCGTGGAAACCGTGGTGGAAACATTGCTGACGGTACTGGTGGTTGTACTGGTGATGAATTTCTTCACCTCTGTTCCCAGGTTGGTTTCGTACTTCAGCTTCCGGGTGTGTCCCGAGCTCATCTTCCATGGCTCTCCGGGGCTTGCCTGCTGCAATACCCTGTCCAGCGGGGAGTTTTCCATTTCCTTTTCAGAATATGCGTTGGAAACCCCGTAATAGGAGTTGGCAGCCGTTTCATCGGTAATTCCGGTATGGATGGAGGAGTTCTGGGTGGCGGCAGGAACGGGAAGGATGGTTTTCACCTGTCTTCCGAAGCCGTCATAGGTAACGGGGGTTACCAGGTCTTTTCCGCCGGGTGTCGCTTTCACACTGATGATCTGCTTGGGTCTTCCCAGACCGTCAAAATAAGTGATGGTCTCGGATTTACGGCTGCAGTCGTCATTCAGACAGCTCTGGGACTGTATGTAGTTCTCGTTCTGAGACTGTGCGAAAGACATCGCGGCAAAAACCAGCCCCAACAGGGAGAATGCTTTGGTTGTACTGTATTTTCTCATGTTTGTGTTATGGTTTGTAGTTGTACTTGTTTTCAGACATTTTTTTGTTGATATAGCTTCCTGCACTGTTTTTTGCTCTTACTCCTGTTTCTTTCAGCCTGTTTGCCGAATCGTAGGTGTAGGTCTGTCTTACTCCGGATGGTGGCGTAATGCTGGTTACCCCGATCAGCAGATCATAGGTGTAGGTGGAGATCAGCTTTCCTGAAAGAGCCGACTGTTTCCTGAAGCTGCTTAGGGCATCCAGAAGAAGGCTTTCCTGTGAAGGATCTGCGGCATCATTGTCGGAAGCCGTTACAATCCCTGAAACCGGAACTGAGGAAGTCAGCTGGTCATAAGTGATTCCCTCCACCTTGGCAATGGGCTGGGTTTTGTTATATCCCCAGACAATGGCTACCGGAATTCCGTCTTTGGTGGTGTACTGAAGGATGTTTCCTTTTTCATCGTATTTGTCGTAAGTAATATCGGTGGATGAAGTACTGTTAAGTTTATCATACGATTTCTGGGACAACGGAAGCATGAGATTTCCTGCCTGAGGCGTAGGAAGGGAAGCCGGATACACCGTTTCTGTTTTGCCCAGTGTTTTGGTAACACCGCCAACGGTTTGCGTAACAGTGGTTTCCAAAGGAACGCCGATCATGTTTTTAGAGATCATTAACTGGTTGTTTTTTTCGTGGGCGTACTGGTAATTTGTCTCTGTAATGCTGTTCTCAGGGGTTGTGACGGTTTGTCTGGTAACCTGATTATGATTAGGCATGGACGAATATTCATAATTCGTAGTAGTAATGAGCTTGCGGTAAGCCGATTCTGAAGTATTTAAATTTTCTGCCGCCCAGTAATCATCTAAATTATTATACAGAGTTAAAGGAACTTCATCAATATAGTCTGTTACCGTTTCTTTTTCAATTTTGGTATCCACAGTGTAGTTTTTATACATTGTCATATAAAAATTGGCAATACGCTGTACATTTCCTGTAGGGCAATTGGCATCAGTAAGATCATTAAACACTTTGGAAACAAAAAGATTTGGATTGGTTTTCAGGATATTGTACCTGTATTGGTTCTGTACCTGCTTATTTTTATAAATACTTCCGTTTTTTTTAACGAAGTATTTGGTATTCTGCAGGGTACCGCTGAAAGACAACCTGTTTCCTTTTGCAGGAAAATAAACATCATTTAATAATGTACCAAAAAAGTTAGGGAGTGCCTGAATACTGCCAAGACCGCCATACCCTGTACCTGATGAAGGAGCCCCTGCCCCGCTACCGGAACCTGAAGAAGGCTGAATCCTTACCAATGCATCATCTGAGTCTTTTCTGAATGTTTTCTGGTATCCTCCGTTCTCAAAATGGTCTCCGCCCAAACTGGTGGTTACAACACGGTACCGCTCCTGAAGCCTGCTGTTATACAAAGGGCTGGAATTGGTAGAGTTATGCGCTGAATAGGTTACAGCCATATTCATGTTTTCATGAAATTCATCGAATGTCGCATATTTTACATACGGGACAATCATCATTTCATTTTCGTTAATATCTTCCTCTTTCGCAGTATAAAGTGCGGCTGGACAGTAATACAGTCTTTTGTATTCACTTACCTGATTATTTTCAGAATGAGTGACAGACTTTAACCTAATCCCAAAATTATCAATGGGGTCTTTGTGGCTGTAAGAATATTTAAGTTCCGCATTTCCTCTCGGCGTAAATGATATAAGATATCTCCTGTTCTTCTGAACACTGAACGATCCGGTAATTGAATCTTGTGTCGCATAGCCGTAAGATTTTCCATTAGCATATATCTGTATATTAGAATCAAGATCCTTTACCGTAAAATTTGCAATTTTCATGTGATTAGGACTTGCATCACCTGAATAGGTTGTAAGAGTAAATTGAAGATTCTGGTCAAAATGAAGATTCTCTATCAATTGTGTAGAAGTCCCTCCCGAAGAAAAAAGATCTTCTCCCATATTCACCTTTGTTTTGAACACAGCCTTTGTTTTAGGAGCTTCATATTCAAACTTCGTTTTTCCTCCGGTGGGATAGATTACTTCTTTCAATGTCCCTTTGGAAGCAAATGCAAAATCCGGTCTGCGGTTTCCGAAGGTCGATAAGATGGATGGAAGATAAGCAGAACTTGGAGTAGCATCACCAAAGAAAGCCGCAATCAGAGAACCGTTTTCAGAATGTCCGTTAAAATACCCGTACATATCCTGTCCGTGAGTCAGTCTTGCAGGCAGATCTAATGGATTGTCATAATTAAACTGGTATTTTTTTTCAAAAACATTGTTGTTGTAATAGTTCAGCTGTGTTAAATAGAATCTCTGAATATTTTGTGGCGGATTTGAATTTTCAAAAAGATAATCAAAAGCTATTTTTTTAAATACCGAATTATTGACTTTGTATTCAATTCCTGAAAGGTATTTTTTAAAATCGGAATCCGTTCTCTCTGAATAAATAAAGTTGAGCACATCCGTATTTTCACTGTTCGAAATACTTAAAATCCTTTTTTTATTCTTCGTATAATGGGTTTGTGTTAAAACTATCAGTTCAGGATCCAGATTGGGCATAATTCCTGTTCCTAATCCTGCGGAATATAAATATCGTGTATGAATTTTACTGATGCTGTTGGTAACCAGCGGAGTATCTTCATAAGAGAAAAAAATCTTCTCTCCGTTAAGATACTGAATCTCCTTCAGGAAAAATGAAGTAATCGCATAGTCGCCCGGCGGATTGGCAGGCATGGCTTTTGAAGCCGTGGTTTCCCAATATGCTATGTTTCCTCCGAAAATGTACTGGATTCCTTCCTTTGTCGTCAATTCAAAACCTATGAATTTCCTGTTGTCGGTTTCATTAGCCGGAAGGATATTTTTTATTCTGACATCCGAATCATTTTTCAGAAAAACCGGAATAAAATTCTCATCCAGATAGAAAGATCCGGACAGATCGCCGAACCTGAAATCAAAAATATCACGCTCTGTATCCATCTGTTGGGGAGTATAGCAGGCAGTTCTTATTTCTTCGTCCGCCGCACAGTCAGAAGCTGTTTTCTGGATTAATTCTGCTTCGGGCTTATTCATCCTCATGGTTGCCTTTTCATCGATAAGTCCGTTAACGGTTCTTGTAATGACTCCTCCTGCATTAACGACCCACGTCATCCCCGCATCGTTAGGCAGGTCGTCAACTTTTACCCCGGCTCCGCTGTATATAAGGCTGATATCCGTACTTAATTTATTGGATTTATAAGTAAACAGGGGGATGCTTACACTGGCACTTCCCGTATGTTCATTTTCAGACACCACATTCGTTGCTTTAACGAAAGAAAAGGACTGTGGGCTTGGGGGTATGAAACCCGTCCCCTGGGAATACATCATGGCAGACTGAAATAAGATCAGCAAAAATGTAAATGGTTTTATTTTTCTCATCATGTCTATTTTTTAATCAATTTGGCATTCGCCGTTTTGTCACTGGTTTTCACCACCACCAGATACGCCCCCTGAATCAAAGGCTGGGTATTAATTTTGGTGATCTTATTTTTTGTTTTTACCGTTTCAAGCTTTCTTCCGCCCATGTCGTATACCGCGATCTCAGCCTCAAATGCGCCTTCTCTCAAGCCCTCAAATCCAAGCTCCACATACACATAATCCGTTACCGGGTTCGGGTATATCCTGATGTCCTGCTTTTCGATCAGCTGGTCAACCTGTTTATCCCCAAGCTTTACGATCTTCCAGTTTTCTTTGCCTAACTCCTCTGCGCTGGTTCCTGCGAGTACAATCGATCCGTCACGGTTCAGCTTAATATCAGATAACCGTTCCTCTTTTTTTCGGGATTCTCCCTTCACGTGCTTTCTCCACTGCTCGTTTCCGTTCTGGTCCAGATACAGCATCCAGAAAGTCTCGTCATCACTTTCAATCCTGCCTTCCGCCTGTGTGTAACCGCCCAGCAGGATGCCTTTAGACTTCCCGCTTCCGTCTTCCTGCTTCCCGGCAATCACACTAATCCCCATCAGAACATCCCGGTTCTTGAAGCTGTAAGATTTCTGCCAGAGTTCTTCGCCCCTTTCATCAATGGAGAGTAACCAAAGGTCGGTTCCCTCTTCAATACCGACGGATTTATTTCCCGATCTTTCCGATCTGGATTCCCCTCCGATCAGATAACCTGTTGAAGTCAGTGCCAGTGTTCTTAGATGATCGTCGCCTTTTCCACCAAAGTTCTTTTCCCATTCCACTTTTCCGTCTTTCGAAAGTTTCACGATCCAGTAATCGCCTTCGCCAAAATTTTCTGTCTGCTTGGCTTTACTTCCAGCCTCTGCCTTCCCGCTTTCGGCAAGAGCTGCGCTTCTGGAGTAGATCCCTAACAAGGCTCCCCCGTCTTTGGTGGGAATCATCTTTTCCACTTCATCCAGACCTTTTCCGCCTAAAATTAATTGGGATAGTTCCTTTCCGTTTTTATCAAGCCGTACCACCAGAACATCTTTCGAGCCATAGCCTCTCATTTTCGGATCCTGAGCCTGTTTACCCTGAGCGGAGCCGAAGGGAAGGGTTGTATTTCCTGCTACAAAGAACCCCATATCCGTGGTCTGAATCACCGCCCGTGCTTCTTCATCTGCTGTACTGCCTATGGTTTTCTGCCATAATTCATCCCCGAATTCGTTGATTCTGATCAGCCAGAAATCCGATCCGCCTTTGGAATCGTCTTTTTTATCCAGCCCTTTCCCTGAATAGCTGGATCCAGCCAGAAGAAACCCTCCTTCCTGCGTATTAACCGTTGCTGAAAGAAAGTCATGGTTTTTCCCTGAGAAATATTTTTCCCAGACTTCTTCGCCCTGCTGGTTGAGTTTTACCACATGGAAATCATAGCCGTTGTTCTGCTTTTTGTTGTCAGATGCTGGTTGATGGTTGTCAGGACGGATGCTGCTTCCGGTAATTAAATACTGCTGATCGATGGTCGTGGTGACCTGTGAGAGAAAGTCTTGCGTAGAAGACCGGATGTCTTTCTGCCAGACTACTTCCTGGGCATACACCCCCAGAATGCTGCACAGAGTGAACACACTCATGCTGAGTTTTTTCATACTTAGTATAATTTTAACGTTATTGTAAAGATGAAATTAAGAATAGAACGGGTTAAAAAAATAAGGAAACCCTCATTCTTGAAAATGTATTCCGGATAGAATCTGCTCGAAAATCATTTGTTGTATTCATGGTTTTTGTTTTTTTATCGGCTTTTGACAGCCTGTTTTTAGTTTTTTTTAAAAATCAGAATGGTAAAAAGCTTTTAGTCTTTTTATCTTCTGCAAAGTTACACCCCTGTAACGACAAAAGGTGTCGTTTTATTTTAAAGATGCAAAAATTTTTAAAAAGGTTGGAAATTAATCGAAAAAAAGAAAGCGTGGACCTTCCCATTTTCCCGTTATAATCCGGAAACGAAATTAGAGAAAATATTTTTCAACGCAAAATTTATTTATTGTGCGCTTCGGCTCCGCTCAGCATACGGTGGCAGGTTTTCGTTACAATGATTTGCTTAAAATGGGGTGGCAATGATGTGTGCTTCGGCTCCGCTCAGCCCACAGTGGCAGGTTTTCGTTACAATGATTTGCTTAAAATGGGGTGGCAATGATGTGGGCTTCGGCTCCGCTCAGCCCACAGTGACAGGTTTGCGTTACAATGATTTGTTTAAATTGATGTAGTAATGATGTACGCTTTGCAGAGCCGAAGCGGAAAATATCCGCATCAAAATTTTATCGGAGATAAAATCTTTGCGCCTTAATACATAGAGCATGAAGTTGTTTAAAGTAAAAGAGTTTGCTCCTTTAGGAGCAGAATCTGTGTAGAAATAAGAATAAATCCGTCAATCAATCCATAGGATTGATATCTTAAATACGATACATTTTCTAAAGATAGCGTTCCTACGGAACGCAGAACGCCTTGCAAATATGGTGTCTATACAGATAAAACTCTATAGAGTTTTCTGCCATTTTACTTTAAACAACTTTGATGTTAAAAATCTTGCGCCTTTGCGGTTTTAAACAATTTTTGGGAATGGTTATTTCAGGATGATGTGTGCTTCGGCTCCGCTCAGCACCCGATGACGGGTGTGGGCGCAATGATTTGTTTAAATGGAGTGGTAATGAAGTGTGCTTCGGCTCCGCTCAGCCTACAGTGGCAGGTTTTCGTTACAATAATTTGTTTAAAATGAAGTAGCAATGAAGTAAGCTGAGCGGAGCCGGAGCGTACAATGAAGCAGAAAAACTTTCATAAAATCTCCCGAAATCCTTCGACTGTTATTCGGTGTTTCTTCGGAAAAAATCCCATTTTTCCGAAGCCGATCCGAAGAAGACCCGAACATGATCCGAAGAAATGGGTTTTCAAACCGGTCAAAACCGGTCAAAAGCAGTCAAAACCGGTCAGAATTTTTTATGATGGCGGAAAATGGACATTTCTGTGGTAATTTTACTCCGTTCATCAAAAAACATCTTTTAAAAGCAAGCAAAAAAAACAGATTTCAGAAATTCAGCCATTCAAACAAATCAACCCATCAGCACGCAGAGCGAAACCGAAGCCCCCAACAACAAACAACAAACAACAAACAACAAACAACAAACAACAAACAACCAACAACCAACAACCAACAACCAACAACCAACAACAATCAACAATCAACAATCAACAATCAACTAACAATCATCAATCACCAACCAACCCTAAACCCTAAACAAACAAACAAACAAACAAACAAACAAACAAACAAACAAACAAACAAACAAACAATCATCAATCATCAATCATCAATCATCAATCATCAATCATCAATCATCAACCATCAACCATCAATCCTAAACCCTAAACCAGTCCCCCTCACTTTTACCATTAATTAACATTTTCCGCTCTTCCTTTCTTCAAAAGAAATGATTAAATTTGAGAATGAGTTTTGGAAAAGATTTATTAAAGAAAATAAAGGCTGCGGAATTGCCGGGCATTCATGCGCACGGTGTTTTCTCCCCTCCTTCCCGCCCTGTTTTTACGTATGAAGAGGTTTTGGCGAAAAATCCAAAATTTGCTGCCGTAAATATTGTTCTGTACCTGAAGAATGATGAATGGCATTTCCCTTTAATTCAGAGAACCATTAATGAGCACGACAGACACAGCGGACAGATCTCTTTACCGGGCGGAAAGCGTGAAGAAACGGATGAGGATTTTGCAGAAACTGCGGTGCGTGAGACTTCAGAGGAAATCGGCATTGAGAAACATTATGTGCGGATGATCCGTGGGATGTCACCAATCTATATTCCTCCAAGCAACTTTTATGTGTATCCTTATATTTCGTATACCAAGAAAAATCCGGAATTTATTTTACAGCAGAGCGAGGCGGTGGAAGTAATCGAGTTTCCCATCACGTGCTTTCTCAATCTTCCGGATGAGCCGGAAATGATGGTTTTACCGAGCACGGCAGGAAATGAAGTTCCTGTTATAAATTTCAACGGATATATTATCTCGGGCGCTACCGCCATGATTCTGAGCGAATTCAGCCAGTTGCTGAAAAAAATGTAACTTTGCAATACCGTGTTTAATTGAGAGATGGCGAAGAAAAACATTTTCACCGACGCGTTCGGAACTCCTTATTTTTTAAAAAGGTTAATTATTTTTATTTTAGGAATTGTATCTTACAGAAGATTCAACGGCTTTAATAAACTGAAAATCACCGGAACTGAGCATCTTGTGGATCTTCCGGATTCCAATGTGCTGTTTGTATCCAACCATCAGACGTATTTCGCAGATGTGGCAGCAATGTATCATGCATTCTGCTCGGTGAACAATGGGTATCTGAACACCATTAAGAACCCGATCTATCTTCTAAATCCTAAAATTGATTTTTATTACGTGGCTGCCGAAGAAACCATGAATAAAGGGATTCTTCCTAAAATCTTTAAGATTGCAGGAGCGGTAACGGTAAAAAGAACTTGGAGAGCAGAAGGTAAAAACGTCAACCGGATGGTAGACATGAGCGAGGTGGATAATATCATGAAAGCCCTGGATAACGGCTGGGTGGCTACTTTTCCTCAGGGAACCACGGCTGCTTTTGCTCAGGGAAGAAGGGGTACGGCAAAACTGGTAAAAAACCAACGCCCTATTGTTATTCCTATTAAAATTAACGGATTCAGAAGGGCTTTCGATAAAAAGGGACTTCGTGTAAAAGTAACAGGTGTAAAACCGACCATGGAGTTTAAAGCGCCTCTTGATATAGATTACGACAAAGAAAATGCACAGCAGATTCTGCATAAAATCATGACGGCGATTGAGCAGACAGAGGATTTCAATGTCCTGCACAGTTATGATGAAGAATTAAAAGCTAAAAAATCAGAACAAAAAGAATCAGATAATTAGAGCCTGTTTAAATATTGCTAAATAAAAGTTTTACAGGTTTTTCTTAATTAAAAGAAACTTTGTTTATTCTTAAATTTAACATTAAGAAATCTTAGATTCTATGAAGTCAATGTAAGCTGGTTAAACTGATTCTAATTAAGAAATCAATACATTGATTTTTATTAAGTTTTTTAAGCTAAAGGAGCTTAACTCCTTAATGGTAAAAATAAATTATAAATTTAAACACGCTCTTAAAGTAGAAAAAATTATGAAAAGAATATTAGGAATTTTATTCGCGATCATAGTATTAGTATCCTGCAACAGCCAGAAAGTGTATTCGGATTTCGACATCAGCTATTCGAAAAGCGGGGGATTTGCACCGATATATGAAAATCTTCTGATTAAAGGAAATACTGCCCATTATTCTTTCGAAGGACAGGGTAAAAAATACAAACAGGATTTTAAAATTACAGACGAAGATCTTAAAAAGCTTGATAATACACTTTCCCAGAATAATTTCAGAAGAATACAGGAAGACCACCAGAAGATCTATGACGGGATTGCCACAACGATCAACATAAAAAAAGGTCCGAATGAAGGCAGCAAAACCGATGCAAGCTCTGTAATGCCGAACTATAAAACAAACTGGACGAACATTACCAATGCTTTTCAGGAGATCATTAATACTAATGTAAAAAAACCGTAAATACAGTTGAAAACCCATTTCATCGCGATCGGCGGAAGTGCGATGCACAATCTTGCCATTGCATTAAAAGATAAAGGATATGTAGTAACAGGTTCGGATGATGCCATCTTTGAACCTTCAAAATCACGTTTGGAAAAGAAAGGAATTCTTCCCGAAGCAATGGGATGGTTTCCGGAAAAGATCACTTCCGATATTGATGCCGTTATTCTCGGAATGCATGCGCATCAGGACAATCCGGAACTGGCGAAAGCCAAAGAGCTGGGTCTGAAAATTTATTCTTATCCCGAATTTCTGTACGAACAGTCTAAAGATAAAACAAGAGTGGTTATTGCCGGTTCACACGGAAAAACAACGATTACTTCCATGATTCTCCATGTGCTGAATTTCCATCAGAAAGAGGTAGATTTCATGGTGGGAGCGCAGCTTGAAGGTTTCGACTGTATGGTGAAATTAAGCGAAGACAACGATTTTATGGTGTTGGAAGGGGATGAATATCTTTCCTCTCCTATCGATCTACGTTCAAAATTTTTGCTGTATCAGCCGAATATTGCTTTGCTGAGCGGAATTGCATGGGATCACATCAACGTTTTCAAAACATTTGATGATTATGTGGAGCAGTTCAGAAAATTTGTGGCAAGCATTACAGCAGGCGGTGTTCTGGTATACAATGAAGAAGATGCCGAAGTGGTAAAAGTGGTGGAAAGTGCTGAAAATTATTTCAGAAAAATCCCTTACAAAACCCCTGAATACGAAATTGTAAACGGAAAAGTTCACCTGAAAACAGAAATGGGCGATGTTCCGCTTTCGGTTTTTGGCGCACACAATTTATTAAATCTTGAAGGCGCGAGACACATCTGCCATACTCTGGGAATCATGGATGAAGATTTCTATGAAGCGATCATGAGCTTTAAAGGAGCTTCAAAGCGTCTGGAAAGGGTGGAAAGAGAAGACAACGGAACATTGTTTAAAGATTTTGCACATGCGCCGAGTAAGGTAAAGGCAGCCGTAAAAGCATTCTGTGAGCAGTTTAAAAACGAAAAGAAATATGGTTTCCTTGAACTTCATACGTATTCCAGCTTAAATCCTGTGTTTCTGGAGCAGTACGATCACGCAATGGACGGACTGGATGAAGCCATTGTTTTCTATTCTGAAGATGCGCTGAAGATCAAAAGAATGGAGCCGATTTCACCGGAATTGATTAAAGAAAAGTTTAAGAACGAACATTTAAGAGTATTCACCAACGCGGAAGAACTTCATGCGTACTGGAAAACGCTGGATAAAACTGAAGGTGTTTATCTCATGATGAGTTCCGGAAATTTCGGAGGTCTCGATCTGACGAAATAACTGTTCAGAATATAAATAACAAACTCCTTTCGGCCTGAAAGGAGTTTGTTATTTTATTGACTTATCCCTTTTACTCATAAAGGTTTCGACAGGCTCAGCCTGACAATGTTTAATATTGCGGTTAGTATTCGGGATGTCACCCTGAGCTTGTCGAAGGGACACTATTATAAACCGCCTGCTCATTGTTGTTCTCCAATAGGGATAAGTCGATTATTTTATTTGATTCTTTTATAAAAACGCCTCAATACATCTTTGGCTCCGTCGCCGTCGAAATCCTGAGTGCGGTCTTCTACCACCATATCAGATTCATTAAGCTTTGTGATGTAATACGGATACTTTTCCTGCCCTTCAAACCAGAATGTACTGTTTGCCTGATTAAACGTGTATTTTTGGGTGACAACATTTGCTTTTTCGCAGGTATTGTTGTTCTGCGCAAAAGAAATGGAGAAAAGATGGGTAGAAGTAAATTCGTAGGTGCTCATTTTCTGGCATTCGGTTGAAAAAGAAACCAGAATCTGCTGATTTAAAGATTTGTAGATCTCGGTTTTTTCGACATACCATGTTCCGATAATGGAAGGCTTATTGTCTGAGTTCTGATCTTCATCACTTCCTGTGCAGGAAATAACAGACAACAGAAGAAACGACATGAGTATTTTGTTCATATTGATAAAGGTATTCTTATACTGTCTAATTTCTTAAACAGAGGTATTGTAAGCCCGCAAAAATAGATGAAATTCACGGCTTATACACATAATGCCGAAAAAAATCAGATGTTTTTGTTATTTAACATCAGTTCGGGATAAGAAATAAATTTAAATAATTGATTTATCGCATTGTATTAATTTATCGCAAAGAAAAACAAAAGATTTTTTTACTTATTGAAAGTTGGTAAGCTAAACAAAGGCACTTCGTTTATTTAAAAAAGACAAAAATGGTATTACTTTGATCAATTTTACGCCTTTGTATATCTTAAAAGCTGAATTCCTGATAATTGAATCTCTTTGTTTAACCTTTAGTTTGTAAAACAATAAATTTAAGAACTAAACGCATTCACAAGAAACAGGGTGAACCAGTTTGTTTAAAAGGGAATAAGACCTATGCAATGATTATGAACCCTGTTTCTTATAAGAGCAAGATCATAATAGAAATTTAGGATAAGGACCTATTATCAAGGGCTTAGATACAACTCTTATTGTGAATGACAAACTTAAAAAGTTATGAAACAAAAGTACGTTATTGGAATTGATGTTTCCAAATCAAAATTAGACTGTGCTGTGATGGATTTTGAATACAATATTCTTTACGAAATGATTATTCCTAATACGGAGAAAAAGATATTTTCTTTTTTGAAAGACATAATGGAGTTATTGAAAATAACAAAAGAAGAATTAATGATTTGTTGTGAAAATACAGGAATTTATAACCGTCCCTTAGAACTATTTTGTACACAATCTGATTATTTGCTTTGGGTTGAACATCCCGTAAAAATCAAGAAAGCATCGAGTGATCTTCGCGGAAAAGATGACCGGAAAGATGCCCGAAGAATCGCAGAATACGCTGTTCGTTATCACGACAAGAAGCTTCCATACAAAGAATCTTGCCAAGTTGTGAAGCAGATGAATGTATTGAGCAAATCAAGAGATTCTCTGCTTGTACAAAAGACCGCGTTGGAAAACCAATTACGGGAGGCAAAAAGCCATGATCCGTTCGAATTTAAGATATTAAGCCAATCTTTTTCAAAAACATTGAAAACATTTGTTTCGGAAATAAAGAAAATTGAAAAACAACTTTCCACACTGATCGAAAGTAAGGGCGAAATAAAAAGGAACAAAGACTTACTGGTTTCCATTCCTGGGATCGGGATGCAAACCGCCATCAATTTTATCATTATCACAGATAATTTTAAGAATTTTGAAAACGCAAAACATTTGGCATGTTATGCGGGAGTCGTTCCATTTAAAAATCAATCCGGAACGATTGTAAAGAAAGAACGAATCTCAAAAATGGCAAACCAAAA
>NZ_JBBCQL010000112.1:0-14179 GCF_037149975.1 Chryseobacterium sp. VD8
ATTCCGAAACCGCCGTTAATCACTTCTCCCCATCCTACTCCGCCTCCGTTGTGGATCGAAACCCAGGTTGCCCCACGGAAACTGTCGCCAATCACGTTGTGGATCGCCATATCTGCCGTAAATCTGGAACCGTCATAAATATTGGAAGTTTCTCTGTACGGCGAATCTGTTCCGGAAACATCATGATGATCTCTTCCCAAAACTACGGGTCCGATTTCTCCGTTTTTGATGGCTTTATTGAAGGCTTCTGCAATTTTCATTCTACCTTCTGCATCGGCATATAAAATTCTCGCCTGCGAACCAACCACCAGATTATTTTCCTGAGCTCCTTTGATCCACTGAATGTTGTCTTTCATCTGCTGCTGGATTTCTTCAGGGGAATTCTGCTGAATTTCTTCTAAAACCGCACAGGCAATATCATCTGTTTTCTGTAGATCTTCCGGCTTTCCGCTCGTACAAACCCAACGGAATGGTCCGAAACCGTAATCGAAACACATCGGTCCCATAATATCCTGCACATAAGAAGGAAATTTAAATTCTCTTCCCAACGTAGGATTTTCCGCCATTACATCGGCTCCGGCTCTGGAAGATTCGAGTAAAAAGGCATTTCCGTAATCGAAGAAATAAGTTCCTTTCGCCGTATGTTTGTTGATGGCTTCTGCGTGTCTTCTTAAGCTTTCCTGAACTTTATCTTTAAAAAGTTCCGGATCTTCCGCCATCATTTTATTGGATTCTTCAAAGCTCTGTCCTGCAGGATAATATCCTCCCGCCCAAGGATTGTGAAGCGAAGTCTGATCTGAACCGATGTCGATTCTTAAATTCTCCTGATCGAATTTTTCCCAGACCTCAACAATATTTCCCAAGTACGCCAGAGAAACAGATTCTTTATTTTCCTGCGCCTGTCGAACTCTTGCAACTAATTCGTCAAGATTTTCATGAATTTCGTTTACCCACTTCTGGTCGTGACGGATTTTGGTAATTTTTGGATTGACTTCGGCACAAACGGTAACACAGCCTGCAATATTTCCTGCTTTTGGCTGCGCTCCGGACATTCCGCCTAATCCTGAAGTCACGAATAGTCCGCCTTTCGGATCTTTATTGATTTTTCTGAATGCGTTCAGTACCGTAATGGTTGTTCCGTGAACAATTCCCTGCGGACCGATGTACATATAGCTTCCCGCCGTCATTTGTCCGTACTGTGTAACGCCCAAAGCATTGAATTTTTCCCAATCGTCCGGTTTTGAGTAATTCGGGATCATCATTCCGTTGGTTACCACTACTCTCGGCGCATCTTTATGGGAAGGAAACAATCCCATCGGATGTCCGGAATACATGACCAAAGTCTGTTCATCCGTCATTTCAGACAGGTATTTCATTGTTAAAAGATATTGTGCCCAGTTGGAAAATACTCCCCCGTTTCCACCATACGTAATCAGTTCATGAGGATGCTGCGCTACTGCATAATCCAGATTGTTCTGAATCATCAGCATAATGGCTTTTGCCTGCTCCGACTTTCCGGGATATTCAGAAATCGGTCTTGCCTTCATCTCATAATCCGGACGGAAACGGTACATATAAATTCTTCCGTATTTCTCAAGTTCTTCCCTGAATTCAGACAATAATTCTGCATGAAACCGGGGTTCGAAGTAACGTAACGCATTTTTCAATGCTAGTTTTTTTTCTTCTTCCCCTAAAATTTCTTTGCGTTTCGGCGCATGATTGATATTGGTTTCGTAAGGTTTCGGCTGTGGCAGCTGGTTGGGTATGCCCTGCTGTATCTGTTGTTGGAATGTCATGTATTTGTTGATCGTTGTTGGTTTAGCAGATTTATTTTTGTGGTTTTAAAGATATTCAAATTAGAAAATCCCTGCAACTAATGTGATAAAATTTGAAACAGCATGAAAATTCCCCTCCTCTGGAGGGGTGGCGAAAATTCGGAAGAATTTTTGACGGGGTGGTTTTAATAATCACCGAGTGATGTTTTTGTCTATGATTTTACCACCCCGTCTTCTCCCTTTGGTCGAATCCACCCCTCCGGAGGAGGGGAATTTTGTGATGGATATTTTAATTGTATTTATAATGCTCAATGATGAAGTTTTCTAAATCCTTCATTACAACAGACAAATTATGTAGTACATCAAAGTCTGTTATCCTGAATATTTTCAGACCTAAAGATTCCAGATATTTCTGTCTTACCTCATCATCAACTTCTTTTCCATTGTGGCTCCAGCCGTCAATTTCTATAACTAGCCCCAGCGTTTTCACGTAAAAATCAACGATGTAATTTCCGATAATTCTCTGTCTGTCAAAATCAATGTTATGGAATGTTTTCGCGCGAACCTGTTTCCAGAAAATGACTTCACTCAAAATTCCGGCTTTCCGTTTTCCTTTCAAAAGAGGTTTTAATTTGGGATTGTAGGGAAGATTTTCTACAAAATTCCTGTGAACAGAAATTCCGTTGATTGCTGTAAGGATTTCTTTCATCAATTGTTGCTTTTACTGTTTGTGTTTTTTAATTAAACCACCCCGTCAAAAATTTTATAAATTTTTGCCACCCCTCCAGAGGAGGGGAATTTCCACTTTCCGGATAATGCGATGATTAAATCTTTTCAAAAATAAAAAACCTCACTGAAAATTTCAATGAGGCTTTATAGAAATAAGTTTTTAGATTTAATTATGATTTTTAACCAAAACCCAACCGGTTATTGTTCTTCCATCCGGTATGGTAATCACATACCAGTAACTTGCAGTAGGAAGTACTCTTCCTTTTATCATCCCGTCCCAATAGAACTGAGTGTTTGAATTCTGTTCAAAAATCAGCATCTGATAACGGTCGAAGATTTTGAGGTTAGACATTCTTGTTCCGAATACCTGAAGATCTTTAATCACCCAATGATCATTAAGTCCGTCACCGTTTGGTGTAATGGTGTTTGTAATATCCAGTACCAGACCGTCCTTTTTTACAATACAGTCGCTGTCGGCAAATCTAACATAGAAGGTGGTAATTCCTGTAGGTAAATTATTGAAGCTGTTGCTTGCCTGCCAATTGATTCCATCGATAGAATACAGTATTGATTTTGAACCCGTAGCATAAATAATCACATTATTACCGCTGAACTGAATGCTTGTAATAACAGGGACTTCATAATGTTTGATTTCGAAAGTCTTGGTGTAAGAACATCCGTTGTCCGCCGTCACGGTTAATGAATAAGTTCCTACTGTGTTAATTCCTGTAATCGTATTCGTTGTAGAGATGGTCTGTCCCGCAGGATTAGTCCACTGATAGCTTACAATGGTATAATTCGTAATGTTCACAGAATAACTGCTCAGTGAACCTTCCGGACAGAAATACAATGTCGGAATATCGAAAATCGGAGTTTTTTTCAATGAAAGCTGAATCTGCACTAAATTGGAACACGATCCGGGAACACTTACTTTTACATAAATAATACTGGAGCCTGAAACCTGATTATACAGATACGCTGAAGGATTTGTAATCGCATTGGTTCCCGCATTAAGATCTGCTAAAGACGAATAATAAGTAAATGTAACGTTAGCTCCATTGTAAATCTGTGTCTGGAACTGGGTCAGATTAACGGTCTCTGATCCGTCATTTCCGATATCACAGGTTGCTAACGGGAAAGGTCCGTTGTTCAGCAGGGTTACTTTATTTCCGTAAGTGAAGGTTATGGATGCAATATCATTACATCCCGGAATATTCTGCACATTCACCCACATCTGCGCAGGGAAAGGATTGGCGGTAAAGTTCGATGGATTGGCAATAGGATTGGTTCCGTTCTGCGCATCCTGCAGGGTAAGATAGAAAGTAAATGTATTCGCAGGATTCGGTGCGTCAACCATTAAATTGGTAAAATTCAAAAGGTTTACTTCATAACTTCCGTCCAGATTTTCATCACAAACCGAAATGGTAGAATTGATGGCTTTCGGAGGGAAATAGGTATTCAGCTCGATTGATGCTACAGAGTAACATCCTGTGGTATTCACCTGAAATCTTGCCCACACCTGAACGGTCGAAATATTGGTGGTAACAATATTTCCGATCTGATTGGCAGGGTTTCCGGCATTGGCTTCCGCCTGTGTATTGTAATAAGTAACGGTGATATTTGATAAAGGATAGGTGTTCTGAGCAGGAATAAACATTTGAGAAGTGGCATCACCCAACTGAAAGGTTTCACTTAAATTAAAATCTTCATCGCATTTGTTCAATACCGCATTGTTCAGAACTACAGGGGGTAAGAATGTCATCAGAATGGTAAGTTTAACCGCTGAAAAGCAATCGTTGTTATTAAACTTCACCTTCACATAAACGGTTGCACTTCCTCCGGTAACAACAAACTGAGTGGGATTTGTAATCTCATTGGTGAAAATGTGGGTAATGGGATCATAATTCAGATAATACGTAAAGTTTACATTCGAGCTTGTTGTAATCTGGCTTTGCGCCTGTGTAAGATTATAAATCTCCGTATTGTCATTATTATTATCACAAATATTCGTCAGGTTAACCGTTACCTGAGGATTTACTGCCGGTGTAGAAGTTAATCCTACGGTAAACGGATAAATCTGCTCACAATTATAAGAATTGATCTTTACAAAGTACTGCTGTGTTCCGGTAAAGGTTACATTATTCACCGGATTATTTCCACTTGCTGCGTCTGCAGCAGTAAGATAGAAGGTTACCGTAGCATTCTGGCTTCCGATAATGGCAGATGAAAACTGTGATAACTGCACGTTTTCTGTATTATCATTATTAAAATCACAAACCGTAAAACTGGACTGTTCTGCAACAGGATGAACCAGATTGATCGTAAGTGGTCTTATCGTGTAGCAGGTCTCAGAAAGTTCGAAACGTACATAATAAATCTGTGTAACGAAATTTCCGTTGGTGGTAATGACCTGATTCGGGCTTATAGGATTTATTCCGAAACTCGCATCCGCATAATCTGCAAAGAATTTCACTACGGGAACTGTTGCCGGAGAGATCAACATTCCGTTTGAAAGGGTATTTAAATTAACACTGATGTCATCTGTTCCGTTAAAGCAGATGTATTCTGTTTTAGGAATAACCACAACTTTAGTAAATGTAATATTGAGATTTACAGTTGCCACTGCAACGCATCCGTTCGGGATCTGAACTCTTATAAAAATGGTATAAGCTCCGTCATGCACTGTACTTAAAACGCCTCCTGAACCTGTAAGAGCTTCGTTATAGGTTGCATATGCCGTAAATACAGCTCCCGGCTGTGATGTAATGAGCGGTCCGAAAGTTAAAGGGAAATCAAAAGGCTCTGCATCATCATTGTTGATATCACAGGTTGAATAGTTATAGTTAATCGGAGAATTGAGATTAACTCCCGGTTTGAACTGGAAAGTTACAGGACCTAAAACGAAGGTACAGTTTCCTTCCTGCAGTCTTACCCAGACCGTTGTACCTGCTGTAACATTGATTGTACTGATCGCATTGGTATTGCTCTGAGCATTTGCCTGCGTGGCGAAATAAGAAATTCCTGTAGTCCCCGGCGGAAAAAGCTCAGGATCAAGGAATGCTAAGTTATAGTTGGATTCTACTCCGTCATTATTCGTATCGCAAATCTGAACCGTATTTTTGAGCAAACTTTTGGTCTTAAAATTTAGAGTTAAAACAGCCACTCTGTAACAGTTGGGAACATTCGGATTCTGAATTCTCACATATAAAACCGTATTGGCTGTTAATGTAAAGTTGTTCGGTAAAGGACTGATGTTATTTTGTGCGTTCTGCAAAGTTGTATGAAAGCTGAATACAAAATTCGCAGGGTTCTGTGTGGTTACATTTCCCTGAAAACTGCTTAAAGTAAGGTTTACAGGATTGTTTCCGCAGTAATCCTGTGTGAAATTTTTCGCAGCGGGATAAGTAGGATCAAATGTTAAAGGAAAATCATCCGTTAAAGTAAGGGTACTGGTTCCGCAGGTATTAAAAACCGCAGTTGCCGTATACACTTCATTCTGGGTAGGGCAAATTGTAGCCTGAATTCCCGTAGCAACAGTCTGTCCGGCAGAATCTGTCCATGTTACATCCGGTTGTATTGTGTTCCCCAACGGATTAAATCTATATCCTTCCTGCAAAGCCTGCCATACTCCTGTATTTCTGTTAGGAGGAGAAACGCCGAGCGTTCCGTCGCCGTTGATAACGCCTATTAAAGCATTTTCAAATTTTCTTGTCGGGCAGGGTGTCGGTTTTTTATCTACGAAAACTTCAATCACATTGGTCGTTTCATGCAGTACAATCTGAGATGAAGCTCTGTCTGTACATCCTGCAATTCTTCCTTCGAAAAAGCTGATAACAAATTTTCTGTAAGGAGCTGTTCCGATGGTGGAATAATAAATTTCAGAAGGATCATTTGCAGAAAAAACCATATCGTTGTATACCCCGAATATGGAGTTTTTAGGAAGACTTACATTGGGGTTCTGCCATTGGACATTGGGATAGTTGATGTTTCCCAGCTGGCTCAGATCAAATGTGACCATACCGTTTGAACCGACTACTAATGCATTAAAATTCTGATTATAAAAACAAAACTGAAAAGGAAGATCCAGCTTGGTAGGAAAAACGTCATCGTAGTTGGCATTGAGCGGAGTTCCCTGATTCAATGCAATGGGAGGAGCAAAAGCCTGAGAAACGACTTCATAATTTGAAGTCTGTTTAATGACAGGATATTCCAGATGGAGATCAATACAACCGTTTGCATTAAGACCATTGGTACAGGTAACATTAAAGCTCTGATTGCCTACTGCATCTTTTATGATAACATTTCCGGGAGTTTGGGCAAGCCCGAAAATGCTTATCCATAAGAGGATAAATTGTAAAGGTTTTATCATAATCAAGTTTTCTTTTAATCACTATTTATTGATAAATTTACCACTTTTAGCAATACAATTATCAATCGTAAACATTTATTTACATGGTATTCATAACGAAATTATTCATAAGGTTAGAATACAACAATTTACAAAATAAATGTAAATAAAAAAAACCTTGCCGGAAAAGCAAGGTTTATAATTATTTGAAATTAAGTTCATATTAGGTTAAAACATCATCATTTTCTTCCTCATGGTCATCGTCGTTATCGCTTAGACTCCAGTAATTGTTTTCTTCGTCTTCACTGCCGATCTCTTCCATTTCATCGTCATCTTCCACTCCGGGAATATCCAGTCCTTTATCTAATTTATCGTCATCGTTTTCTTCATTAAAAATTGGTTTTCCGTTTCCGTCTAAGGAAATATGCTCTTCCTGATTAAAAATATCTTCACTGGATTTATATTCTCTCTGTTCCAGTCTTCTTTCCTGTTCCTGTTCGCTGTTTTCGGGTATCATACTCTTATTTTTTGGTGTTGTCTGTAATCAAACAAAAATAGTTCCAAGATATTAAGCGTATATTTCAGGATTTACACAGGCAGGCATTTTTTCACCTTTTGAAAAGGCAAAAATATTTTCAGCAGCCACTTTTGCCATTCCGTTTCTGGCTTCTTCTGTTGCTGAGCCAATGTGAGGAAGTACACAAACGTTAGAAAGCTCTAAAATAGGATCATCTTTAAAAATTGGTTCCGGATTGGTAACATCCAGTCCGGCTCCCCAGATTTTATGCTCAGAAAGTGCGGCGTAAAGATCTTTCTGATGATGAAAACCTCCTCTTGCCGTATTAATGAAGATTGCATTCTTCTTCATCCTATCAAAGACAGAAGCATTAAAAAGCTCTTTCTGCTCTGGTTTGAAATTGGCATGAATACTCAGAACATCAGATTGCTCAATAAGCTCATCAAAAGAAACATATTTTGCTCCCAAATTCTTTTCTGCTTCTTCATTGTGATGGCGGTTGTGATAAATAATCTGCATTCCGAAAGCAGCTTTAGATTTTTTTGCCATTTCGTATCCAATTCTTCCGAGACCGAAAATACCGAGCGTTTTTCCATACAATTCCTGACCCAAAGCGTGCAAAGGATCAAAATCTCCCCAGTTTCCGGATTTTACTTTTTCAAAATTATAGCTTGCCCTTCGTGCAACCGACTGCATGAGTAAAAAAGCAACATCTGAAGTGGCCTTGCTTAACACATCGGGTGTATTTCCGACCGGAATTTTTCTTGCATCAGCTTCCTGAATATCAACATGATCAAAACCTACTGAAAACAGGGCAATCGCCTTTATATTCGGACATTCGTTAAAAAAGTCTTTATCGAATTTAAACTCTCCTCCTACGCTTAAAATGGCATCATGGCTTCTGCAGTAATTCAGCCATTCTTCATAGGAGAGATTTTCCTGTTCAGGAATGAATATTTCAAGATTGGCGTCTTTAAGAAGTCTGATACCTGCTTCAGGAATTCTTTTGTTGATGAATACTTTCATATTTTGTGATGGTTAAATGATTTCATCAAGTAAAAAACCTCACTTTTCACAAGTAAGGTTTTTCAACTTTAATATTAAAATGATATACTTTAATTTATTCTTCTAAGATTCAGATATCAACTCTTCCATTTCTTCCCAAATTTCCAATGCTGATCTTCTGACTTTTCTTTTCGGTTCAGACTTTTTAGCTTTGAAAGCGTTTACCTGAAGATCATTTCCGGATTCTTTCTTATCCGGATTATCTTCCGCTCTGTTTCGGAAATTAATCTTAAAACTGTTCTGAATATTACTGAAATCTTGTAATATTTTAAATCTTTTCGCATTCATCATATTAAGATTTTAGTTAATTATACAGAAATGCATATTCAATTTTCGTTCCGAAACGTCACGTAATTTTTGTTTTTAATTAATTTTAATATAAATCGAAGATTTAAAGGCTAAGAATAAAACTTAGGACTATAACTGTATTGATAAGTCAGTAATAAAGTATGCTTACAAAAAAAGAGACTGCCTTTTAAAACAGTCTCTTTTCTTATTTTCATTGTCCGGTTAATTAATTGTGATTGTACTCGTAAGTAGTCGTATGAGTTTCCGTTAATGTATTATTATTGTCATAACTTTTTAAGACACTCTGTGTAGGAAAATTATTAGAGTTGTACTGATAAGTTTGCGTGAATATATCAGAACTTATACCACTTGACCCACTCCCTGTAGTACTATTCACTAATTTGTAAGACAGTATATTATGTTCAGATGCTTGATCTACCTGATTATAAACCTGTATATTCTTTAAACCTGTAACATTTTTGAAAGGATTGTTTTTGTTATCATAAACAATAGGTTGCAGATTACCCGTTCCAGTTTCAACAATAGTTCCATTTTGAGTCGCCTGTATGGTTTGGGTATAGCTTTTTACAGATCCATCAGTATTTAAATAGGCGTCTCTGGTATATGTTTTTACATAATTTCCACTTGTATTTTTTTCTATTATGGTAACATGATCGGCAGATAAATAATTAAACGTTGTAACTGTACTATTCGAACCCGAAATATCCTCCGCTTTTATTAAACGATTAGAACTGTCATAAGTGAAGGTCTCTGTAGAAGTTGGTGCTCCATTAGAAGAGGTACTAACGATTTTTGTAATCAAATCACCCGTATAAGTAAAGTTACTGATATCTCCGTCAACTAAACCTTTTTCCTGTACTATTTTTGAACCATTGTAGGTATAAACATAGGTTTCCCCATTATTCATCAATTTGGTAAGAAGAATGGGGGTTGAATCTACAGGATCTACAGTGTTTGAATCGTTAGAGCATGATATTGCAAGTAATGCAATAGACAGAAGCATAATTTTTGTTTTCATGTGCTATTTTAAAATTTCGGCTAAAATATATTTTTTAATTGTTATTTCAGTACTTTTTAAAAAAATTATTACTTTTTTTGTCCTGATTTAGCCGATTTGAGAAGTAAAAAACATTATCTGTCTGATTCTCAAACCATTCTTTCAAACTCATTTTTTTTAACGACCAAATTATTTTAGAATTTTGGATAATGATCATTATTCAGCATATTCCTGAATATGCTGAAAACTTAAATTGAAAATACGCTCCATCTCCGATTTCCGGCAACGATAGAAATAGTGTTTTGGATTTATTAATTACTGATTTGTATTTCCAAGCATCGGAACAAATTTGTAAGCCCCGAATTCCTCCTTTTCAAATTCGGTCTGCGAGATTTTTGTAAACCTGTATAAAACCTGCTCATCGGTCGGACCGAGAGGAATGACCATTTTCCCACCAACTTTAAGCTGTTTCAGAAGTTCTGTTGGTAAAACGGAAGCACCGCAGGTCACGATAATTTTATCAAACGGAGCAAAGGTAGGAAGTCCGGCAAAGCCATCCCCGAAACTCTGAAATTTTGGATATAAATTCATTTCACGAAGTTTCTTTTTAGAAAAATCGAAAAGATCTTTTTGTCGCTCAACCGTATAAACATGGGCTTTCATTGCCATTAAAACGGCGGTCTGATAACCACAACCCGTACCGATTTCAAGCACTTTTTCCCCTTCTTTTACCTGCAGAAGTTCAGACTGTTCGGCAACGGTTGAAGGATGCGAAATCGTCTGATGCGCAAGAATAGGAAAAGCACGGTCTTCGTAGGCAAAATCTTCGAAAATACTTTCAATAAAAAGGTGTCTCGGAACTTCATTCATTGCTGAAAGTACGTTTTCATCCGAAATCCCGATTCTGTTTCGGAGATATTCCACTAAAATCTTTCTTTTTCCTTTATGTACAAATGAATCTTGCGTCATTACAGATAGTAGTTATTAGGTTGCAGGTAACAGTTCGCACAAAAATATGAAATTTTGTCGGGGGTTAAAAACTGTTGCACGCAGTTTTTAATTTTCTGATAACCGGCAATGTACAACCAACAACAAATTGTTATATTTACAGAAATTTAATACAGCTATGTTGAAAGCAGGTTTGGTAGGAGCCGGACATTTAGGAAAAATACATTTACGACTTTTAAATCAGTCAGATAAATACGAATTCATCGGTTTCCACGACAAAGACGCAGAAAACGGAAAAAAACTGGAAGCGGAATTCGGATATAAATATTTTGAGAATTTTGATGGACTGCTGGAGCAGATCGATATGCTGGATATTGTAACGCCCACCATTTATCATTACGATTATGCGCTAAAAGCAATTGAAAAAGGTCTGCATTTTTTCATTGAAAAACCGGTTACCCAAACATTGGAACAGGCAGAAGAAATTCTCCAGAAATGTAAGGAAAAGGGCATTAAAGCTCAGGTTGGTCATGTTGAAAGATATAATCCGGCATTTATTGCAACGAAAGAATACATCAACAATCCGATGTTTATCGAAATTCACAGATTAGCAGAATTTAATCCAAGAGGAACAGATGTTTCTGTGGTTCTGGATCTGATGATTCATGATCTGGATATTTTATTAAGCATTGCTAAATCTAAGGTTAAAAATATTCACGCAAGCGGCGTTTGTGTGGTAAGCAAAACGCCTGATATTGCGAATGCGAGAATTGAATTTGAAAATGGCTGTGTTGCGAATTTAACGACCTCCAGAATTTCGATGAAAGCGATGAGAAAGAGCCGTTTTTTCCAGAAAGACGCTTATATTTCCGTTGATTTCCTTGAAAAAAAAGCGGAAGTGATTCGCATGAAAGACGCTCCTGAACACCCTACTCCATTCGACATGATTATTGAAAATGCAGAGGGAGAGAAAAATCAGATTTTATTTGAATATCCTAATATTCAGCCTAATAATGCGATTTTGGATGAACTGAATTCTTTTGCAGATTCTATTACTGAAGACAAACACGTAGAAGTTTCGCTTGAAGACGGAACAGAAGCGCTGAAAGTGGCTTTGGAAATTATGAAATTGATTTCTTAATTTTTTAACACAAATCGCACAAATATTTTCACGAATAACACGATAATTTATTGATAGAAACGGGCTAAAAACCCGTTTTTTTTATGAATTATTTCAAATTGACTTTTGCCGAAAGTTTCAAATGTCGGATCTCTTTTATATTTAAATTTTAAATCAATTTAATTACTTTTCAATAATTTTTAAATATATTTGTTAATTCTTAATCAATAATTTCTTTAAAACAATCCCTTAACAATTCAATAATTAAAATCACTATGAAAAGAGCCATCCTATTATCCGCTTTTTTATTGTCTCAATTTGAGACATCACAACTTTTAAAAACACAAGGTGAGAAAATTATTAATGATAAAGGTGAAAATATTCAGTTGCGAGGTCTCGGTTTAGGAGGCTGGATGCTTCAGGAAGGATATATGCTGAAAACGGCTGACTTTGCAGGTCCACAATACAAAATCAAGGAGAAAATTGCTGAACTGATTGGTGAAGACGGAATGAATGAGTTTTACAAGGCTTATCTGAAAAACGGAATTACCCGACAGGATATTGATTTTCTAAAAAAAGCAGGATTCAATTCGATCAGACTTCCAATGCATTATAACCTGTACACTTTACCGATTGAAAAAGAATCTAAAAAAGGAGAAAATACATGGCTGGAAGAAGGTTTTAAAATGACAGATGATCTTCTGAAATGGTGCGCGGACAATAAAATGTACCTGATTCTCGACCTTCACGCAGCTCCGGGCGGACAGGGAAATGATGTAAATATTTCTGACAACGATAAATCTAAACCATCTCTTTGGGAAAGCGAAGAAAATCAGAAAAAAACAATTGCACTATGGAAGAAACTAGCCGAAAGATACAAAAATTCTCCATGGATCGGTGGTTACGACTTAATTAACGAACCGAATATCAATTTCACAGGAAAAAATATAAACGGAACGGATGAAATGTCGAATGCGCCACTTTGGAAGCTTCAGAAAGAAATCACGGAAGCGATCCGTACTGTTGATAAAAAGCACATGATCATCATTGAAGGAAACGGCTGGGGAAATAATTACAACGGTTTAACGCCGCTTTGGGACGACAACATGGTATTCAGTTTCCATAAATACTGGAATAATAATGATGACACCACACTGAAATTTGCTTTGGATCTAAGAGAGAAACACAAAATTCCGATCTGGCTGGGCGAAACAGGAGAAAATTCGAATGTATGGTTTACAGAGCTTATTCAGCTTTTAGATAAACATAACATCGGTTACGCATTCTGGCCGATGAAAAAGATAGACAATATCGCAGGAATTACCAACGTAAAAATTACTCCGGAATACCAGAAATTACTGGATTACTGGAAAAACGGAGGCGAAAAACCATCTAAAGAATCTGCCAGGAAAGCTTTGATGCAGATTGCTGAAAACTATAAATTCAGCAATGTGGAAATTAAAAATGATGTGATTGATGCGATGTTCAGACAGACAAAAGACAGTTCCACAAAACCTTTCAAAAATCTACAGGCTCCCGGAAAAATATTCGCAACCGATTATGATTTAGGAAGAATAGGTTCTGCTTATTCGGATAAAGATTTTATTAATCTTTGGGTAAGTGATCCTGCAAAAAGATCGGAATGGAATTCCGGAAACCAACTGAGAAATGACGGTGTTGATATTTACAGAACAAAAGACAATGAATATTACGTCGGAAAGACAGAAACCGAAGAATGGCTTCAGTATACAATAGGTTCTAAAGTTGATAAAACATATACTTTTGAGATAAAATATGCCAGTAAAAACGACGCAAAAATACGGATTGAGGATGCTTCCGGAAAACAACTAGCTTCAATTTCATTGTCTTCAACAGGCGGAAATGAAATTTGGAAAATGGTTACCGCAAAAGGAATTCATCTTAAAAAAGGAGAAAATAAAGTCAGAATTTATTTCGAAAATGATGGCGTTAATCTGAATTATTTTGAAGTGAGATAAAGAAAAAATCATAACTTGCAAATCCCTTTTAGTTTCTAAGAGGGATTTATTTTTAAAATTATTTAAACTTTTATTTTAACCGCAAAAGAAGGAAATTTTTAACACTTCAGTTATTTAAGTTCAATATTTAAATGCAAAAGAAAGAACACATAAGTTTAAAAAATCCAAAGATTTTTTATCCTTTACAGACTTTTGATTAACTAAAAAGTATTTAAAGATTACAGAATTTCTTTTGCTTCTTTTGCGGTTAATAAAAATGATCAAACAAATATTATGAAAAAAATCACATTATTATTTCTTTTGATTTCGGCATTTGTTTTTGCGCAGAAATCTTCTTTGGATCAAAAAATAAGTTCTATTATTAAAGACAAAAA
>NZ_JBBCQL010000113.1:0-14072 GCF_037149975.1 Chryseobacterium sp. VD8
TTTTCGATTCTCTTTTGAAGAAATGTTGCCTGCGTTTCTTTTTTCCATGAGCATGGTTGCTTCACTGCATGGTAAAAATAGGATATGGATTAGTTTTTTTAACATTTTAAAATCATTTTAAGACTTGGCATACCAGTTAAATTCCAGACATTCTCTCAGTTGCATTCTGCTTCTCTGCAGAATCTTCCAGAGATTAGTCGTAGAAATATTCAGTTCCTGACTTACTTCGGGTGCTTTTTTTTCTTGAAGATAATACATTTTCATCGGAAGTTTCCACCGAACCGGCAATTCTTCCAGACAATCCTCCAATGTTGTATTAAATTCTGTATCATCTAAAAGTTCTGTTCCTTTATTTTCAGCATTCCAGTCATTCAGCACATCGTCATTTTTCCACGATCCTGTTTCATCAAAAAAATGATCCAGTCTTATCTGTGGTTCCGATTTGTATTTTTTGCGGTAAAAATCGGCAACCTTTCGGTTTAGAATCGTCATTAACCACGTTAAAGGCTGACTTTTCCCTTCAAAAGATTCATATGACGAAAAAGCAGAGATAAAAACCTCCTGAACAATGTCTTCCGCCTCCACTCTATCCGACAACAGATAAACAGCTCTTCTCAGCAACTGCCCGGAATACTGATCGATCCAGTTCTTAATGATTTCATTTTTTGTCATTGACTTAAATTTATAAAAAAATCAGCACATTTTTACAGTTAAAAACGAATATAGAAAGTTAAATCATAAACTGCAAAGTTTTCATCAAACTTATCTGTACGTTGTATTTGTCATGCTGAAAGCATCTAAGCAATAATATCAAACACAAATGCCACAAATCCTAACACCAATAACAACGATTCTGATAAAATTCTATCTCGTGTTGCACAATTTAAATGCTTTCAGCATGACAAATGATGGTTTATATGGTAAATAGTGAAAATTATAATCGCGATCTAGCCCCGATTGCAATGAAAATCCCGCAGTGAAGCGGCGGAGCGAAGCGGAGCCGCGCAATGAGGAATTGCAATGGAAAGCGGGAAAAAGCTCCTGAAAATGTTTCAGATTATTATACAAATCTTAGCAAAAGTATCAAATATTTAAAACTAAATCACTCAAAAACATTAAATTTGCATCTTATCAAAATTGTAAAAAGCAAAGCAATATATAGTATTATGACATCACAAGAGATTCGTCAAAAATTTTTAGATTATTTTAAAAGTAAAGAACACCTTATCGTTCCTTCGGCTCCTATTGTGCTGAAAGACGATCCTACCCTTATGTTTTCCAACTCGGGAATGACGCAGTTTAAAGATTATTTTTTAGGTTATAAAGAGCCTAAAGCCCCAAGAATTGCCGATACGCAGAAATGTTTAAGAGTTTCCGGAAAGCACAATGATCTGGATGATGTAGGTAGAGATACCTATCACCACACCATGTTTGAAATGTTGGGGAACTGGTCTTTTGGTGATTATTTTAAAAAAGATGCTATTGCTTTTGCCTGGGAATTGCTGACAGAAGTGTACGGAATTCCTAAAGAAAATCTTTACGTAACCATTTTTGAAGGAGATACTTCCGAAAATCTGGAAAGAGATCAGCATGCTTATGATTTCTGGAAATCCCATATTTCTGAAGACAGAATCATCAACGGAAACAAAAAAGATAATTTCTGGGAAATGGGTGCAAGCGGACCTTGCGGACCGTGTTCTGAAATTCACGTTGACTTGAGAACTCCGGAAGAAAAAGCTAAAGTTTCCGGTCTTGAATTGGTGAACAATGACCATCCTCAAGTGGTGGAAGTCTGGAATCTCGTTTTTATGGAATTCAACAGAAAAGCTGATGGTTCTTTGGAAAAACTTCCTGCACAACATGTTGATACCGGAATGGGCTTCGAACGTCTTTGTATGGCGCTTCAGGGAAAATCCTCCAATTATGACACGGATGTTTTCACCCCTTTGATTGCTAAAGTGGAAGAACTTTCAGGGAAAAAATATACCGGAATTTTAAAAGATGAAAAGGATATTGCGATTCGTGTTGTGGTAGACCACATCAGAGCGGTTTCTTTTGCCATTGCAGACGGACAGCTTCCTTCAAGCGGAGGTGCAGGTTACGTTATCCGAAGAATTTTAAGAAGAGGAGTTTCCTATTCTTACAGATTCTTAGATATGAAAGAACCTTTCCTTTATAAATTGGTTGCCGTTCTTCAGGAACAAATGGGTAAATTCTTCCCTGAACTTGAAAAACAGGGAGCTTTGGTTACAGAAGTGATCAAAAGCGAGGAGGAATCTTTTCTTAATAAAATTGAAAACGGACTGATAAGAGTTGAAAAATTAATTCAGCAGACCATTGAAAGCAATTTGAAAGTGCTGCCAAGCGATGAAGTTTTCGAATTATATGATACTTACGGCTTTCCGAATGATTTGACGAGAATTATTGCTGAGGAAAAAGGCTTAACGATTGATGAAGCAGGTTTTGAAGCGAGAAAGAAAGAGCAACAGGATCGTTCAAGAGGCGGCGCTGAACAAAAAGTCCACGACTGGGTAATTCTTGAGGAAAAAGCAGAAAATTTTGTAGGTTACGACCAATTAGAATCTGAAACCTACATTACAAGATACCGAAAAATAGAAAATAAGGACGGAGAATTTTATCAGGTGGTTCTAAGTGAAACGCCTTTCTATCCGGATGGCGGCGGACAGGTTGGAGATAAAGGTCTTCTTGAAAATGCCACGGAAAGTTTTGAGGTTCTGGAAACCAAAAAAGAAAACGGACTGATTATTTCGTTAATTAACGGTCTTCCTAAAGATGCAGGAGCAGTTTTCTATGCTAAAGTAAATGCAGCGGAAAGAAAAAATTCTCAGGCAAACCATTCGGTAACGCACTTACTGCATGAAGCGCTAAGAGAAGTTCTTGGAACGCACGTGGAACAGAAAGGTTCTTACGTAGGTCCGGATTATCTGCGTTTCGACTTCTCCCATTTCAACAAAATGACGGAAGAAGAACTGGCTTTGGTAGAAAATAAAGTGAATGCTAAAATCAAAGAAAGTATTGCTTTGCAGGAGTTCAGAAGCATCCCGATTCAGGAGGCTTTAGACAAGGGAGCGATGGCTTTGTTTGGGGAAAAATACGGAGACAATGTAAGAATGATCCAGTTTGGAAGCTCAAAAGAGCTTTGCGGTGGAACTCACGTAAAAAACACCAGCGAGATCGGTCATTTTAAAATTCTTTCCGAAAGTTCTGCCGCAGCAGGAATCAGAAGAATTGAAGCGATCTCCGGAGACGAATCTGAAAAATATTTCAAAAACCTTGAAAAGCAGGTTGCTGAACTTTCTCAGTTGTTAAAATCCAAAGACATTATCCGTTCGATTGAAAAACTGATGGAAGAAAATGCTTCTTTAAAATCGGAAGTGGAAGCTTTCAAGAAAGAAAAAGCAAAAGGAGAGATCGGCGACTGGAAAAATGCTTACGAACAAAAAGGAGACAAACAGCTTTTGGTAAAGAAAACATCTCTTGATGCAGGTTCTGTAAAAGATATCGTATTCCAGTTGAAGAGAGAAATCCCGACTTCCGTAACGGTAATTCTTTCTGATGCGGACGGAAAACCAATGATTACGGTGGGTGTTTCAGATGATCTGGCTGCAAATTATCAGGCAGGAGCTATCGTAAAAGATTTAGCGAAAGAAATCCAAGGCGGCGGCGGCGGAAATCCGGGCTTTGCAACAGCAGGAGGAAAAAACCTTGATGGGTTAGAAAATGCTTATCAGAAGGCTTTAGCGCTTTAATTAAAATATGGTTTTGAATTCGGCGGCGAAGCCGCCGAATTCCCAAAAAATATCCTGAAAAATTTTTCAGGATATTTTTTTATTCCATTTTGGAACGATTCATGATAAGACAATAAAAGACAGACTTAATTTTATCTGAAATACAATTCTGAATGAAATATAAAATTAAAATACAATGCATTGTCATTGCATTCATAAAAAATCACACAGAAAACCGATTATTATTAAAAATAACACATTTACACATATTAATATAAACTACAAAAAAATTTACATTATGAAACGAACACATTTTATTTCAAAAATTCAGATTGCTGCACTTACATTAATGACCAGTTTTTCCGTACTTTGGGCAAATGCACAGGAAAAAGCATCCGATCTGAAAGTTGATGTTAACGTAAACAAAGGAGACAGCTCGGCTGACTGGATGTCCAATCCGATTGTTTGGGTTGCAGGAGCACTTATATTAATTCTTATCGTTGCTTTGGCAGCACGAGGAGGCGGAAGTAAAGCTTAATAACGTGATTTCTATTTATCATTATTGAAACAAGATAATATAAGAGGCTGTCCTAATTTTGGGGCAGCCTTAATTTTGCTGATTTAGAAATGTGTTTTTATTTTAACAAAAGATTATATTTTTTCGTACCGTTTTGTAACCTTCTTATTTTTAGTTTTGTCTTATCTATAAAAAAGACTAATGACAAAATATCTATCTTCCCTGTTTTTGTTTGTTTCGGTAGTGTTTTTCGCACAAAATCAGCTGAAAGTAATCAGTAAAACGGACAAAAAACCTGTTCACAATGCAGCAGTTTACTGTGATGACGCACTTCTTGGGAAAACCGATTTTAACGGCAATTTATCTTTTAAAACAAAATGTAAAAAGGTAGAAATTCTTGCCAGCAATTTTCAGGATGTGATGGCGGATGTAAAACCTTCTATGGAAGTTTCTATGCAGCCTTTATCTGAAAAAATGGGAAATATCGATAAAATCGTTATTCAGGATAAAAGTGATCCGAGAGCTTTGAGAATTTTGGATGAAGTGAATAAAAGAGCCAAGGAAAATTCACCCAAATCATTGGACTCCTACAATTTCAAATCGTATTCCAAGTTTTCTATTGATGTAGATAAAGATTCTGTAGATACGTATAAAAACTTTTTGGCGGTACGAAAAGATTCGCTTTCAAAGGTGGACAAAAAAGATCTTAAGCAAACGGAAAAAGAGAAAAAAGATTCTTTGATCGGAGAAGATCTTATTCAGGCAACCACCGAAAGCCAGCTGTTTCTTTGGGAAAAAGCAACAGAATACAAATATTCTAAAAGTTTCGGAGAAAAAACCAATATCATTGATAACAGAATGTCGGGATTCAAAAATCCGATTTACGAAGCTTTAGCCATTAATATTTCTAATCTTGACAGAACACCAAGACAGCTTAGACCGGAGAACAGAAAATTATTTAATTTTTATCTTTCTGATACTTTACAGCTTGACGGAAGAAAAACTTTTGTGATTAAATTCAAGGAAATCACCGATAAAAAGAAGCAGAATCCGAGAAAATTCAACGGGAAAATCTATATTGATTCGGAAACCTATGCTTTGAAAAAATTTGAAAGCCAGAGTAAAAAGCAGAATGAAGGAGATATTGTTTCTGTCTGGAAGCCTATCGATGGAAAGTGGTTTTTAGACTATGAAAACATCAAAGTAAAAATGGGAAGCCAGAGCTTTGAGACTTCGAAAAAAGACAGTCTGAAATCCGGAGAAAAGACAAAGTACAACAAAAAGAATTTCGGAAATTACCTGTATGTGAAAAACCGTTTCTTCGGTTTTGAAATTAATAAAGAACAAAAAGCATCCGACTTCAAAGGGTATTCTCTTGAAATGAAAAACTCGGACGGAAGTCTTCTTTCCCAGTATAGAACGGACAGTCTTACGGCAAGAGAAAGTGCAACCTATACCAAAATAGACAGTTTTGTGGAAAAGCATGATTTTGAGAAAAAGCTGAACACTTTAACCCAGCTTTTAAGAGGAAATCTACGGTATAAATTCATCGATTTCGATCTTACAAAGTTCTTCAGTTACGATAAATACCAAGGTCTTCGTCTGGGAGCAGGAATCAAGCTGAATGAAAAATTCAACAAAACATTTTCACCGGACGGCTATTTCGGGTACGGATTTAAAGATCATACGTGGAAATATGGTTTGGGTCTTGATGTAAAATTATCAGATAAAAGAACTTCCGTTTTCAGGATCGATTATGTGGATGATGTATTCGCAGCCGGAAGATTCAGTAGTCATATGTGGGACATGATGATGAAATTTTCAGACATCAATCTGGATCTTCACAACTCAACTTTTTACAAAAACCAGAAATGGGGCGCTTCTTTCCTTTATGATATTTCGAATTCTTTAAGTGTGAAAATTGCGGTGAATAAAGAGAAGCAACAGGCTCTTTTTGATTATCAGTACAAAAATCTGGGCAACAGTTTCGACAATACAAGCGCTACTTTATCCTTAAAATTCTCACCAAATGATAAAAACATTATGACGCCGAGCGGAAAATTCACTTATGAAAAAGGATATCCCCAAATCTTCATGAATTACGAAAAAGGATTCAAAACTTTAGGAGGAGATCTGGATTATCACAGAGTGGATGCATTAATTATTCATCAGTTCAGATCAAAATTAGGATACACGAACGTTAAACTTTTCGGAGGATTTTCTTCAGGCAATGCACCGATCTGGAAAAACTTTGAAATCGCCGGACAAACTGATGCAGACAGAGACAAATGGACTTCAAGCATTACCACACCTTCCAATCTGGGATTTGCAACCATGCCTTCCGGAATTTTCTTTACCGATAAATTTGCAGCCTTCAAAGTATCCCAGTCTCTTCCTTTCAGGTTTAAAACTTTCGGATCAAGATATTCCAGTATCGAACTCGAATATCAGGCGGCGATCGGAAACATGAAAAACAGGCAGGATCATCAGTTTCAGTTTCAGGTGCTGGATCATTATTATCAGGAAGCCGGAGTTATCTGGAACCGTTTCTTAGGAAGAAATTTTGGGGTAGGATTTTCTTACCGTTTAGGATATTATCAGACCTCAGAATTTAAAGATAATTTTGCTGTTAAGTTCAGATTTAATCTGTTAAACTAAACGCTAATTCAGAAATCATAACAAGAAAAATAAGAACAGAAGCTTTCGGGTTTCTGTTTTTTTATTATCTTTCCGGAAAAATAATCATGAAGCACTTATTTATTGCCTGTTTCACAGCAATAGTACTGACAGCCTGTCAATCTAAAAATGACAAAATCAATGACTTTGTAAATATGTATAACAGATCATCCTCCATGATGAACAGTTATATGATAAAATCTACAAAAGCCACCAATTCCGGAAAAGACGAAATCACGATAGAAGTAAATACAGCAAGTAACGGAGAAGACGAAATGCAGACAGAACTTATAAAGTCTTCCCTTCCCGAACTTTTAGGACAGGTGATTAAAAGTCAGCCCGAAGGAAAAGAGCTGCTTGATAAAGGCGTAAAATTCAACATCAAAATTTACGGAGCCGGAGCAAGAGTTATTGCAGATGAGGTCATAGACAGTAAAACCATTAAAGGAGATATCTCGAAGGATATCCAATCTATTGCAGACGGAAATTCCGGATCTTCCGAACTTAATACGGTACTGGAAGTTTTCAATAAAAATCTTCCTTCCGAAGACAAAGCAACCGGAATTAAAATCATGAGCATTAAAGCAGACGAAGAAAATAATATTGTTTATACAGCACAGGTTCCTACCGAGATTAAAGAAATGCTTGCCATTGAAGGATCTGAACAGATCCTGAAAGATGAAATGCTGAGATCGCCACAGGTTCAGCAGATTTTCTCAAAGACAGGCGCTTTAGGCGTAAAAAATCTGAAATACCGTTACACCGATACCAATGGTAAAACTTTAAAAGAAATTACAATCACTAAAGCAGACATCAAATAATGGATAACCGACCGGTTTGGAAAACCGTTTTAAGTGTGGCTGTCTGTTTAATTGCCGTCATAAGACTTGCCATTACCTGCAGTAAATCTTCAAGATCATCAGATTACGATAATACTTTCCGAAATGCTAATGCTTTATACGAACAGAACAGCTATAATGCTGCAGGTTACAGATCTGTAAGAGATAAAAGCCTTTCTAATGATCTTCTGTATGAAGATTATGACAGCATCAGCAAAATGAATAGCTCTCAAAAAGAAGCGATGAGCGTTAGAAAAGTACAGAGAGATACTCTGGTTCCGATTACTGTTAACTCTAAGATCAATGTTGAAGCCGGCAGTTTTGTTCAGAAAAACTATGACGATTCTCTGAAGATTGCGATCAAGTTTCCGGACAACACTACTCTTTTCATGCACAGTTACATCTCAAAAGAGGATATGGTAGAAAATTTGAAGGCAATAAAAAAGAAGAAAGGAATAGAAAATGTGGATATTATGATGGACGAGCCGGATTCTAAATTCATAAGCTATACCTACAAATCCTCAGGCAAAAAATACAATGGTTGCGCATTGCTGGCAAGAGAACAGGATCTGTTCACTTCGCTGGAGTTTGAAAATGACAAAATTTCGAAAAAAGATCTCCAGAAAAAAGCTGCCGAATATATACTACAGGTTGCGAAATAAAAAATTCCCGATTGTTTCGGGAGTTTTATTTTTTCTGAAAGATATTTCCAATCAATAACCACATTAATATCAATTAACAAAACTTTTGCGGGACAATAAATATTAGTAATTTTGGCAAGGTTTTCTATGAAAAGGATTTTACTGTTTCTATGTTTTTCAATCTGTATTTTTGGTTTTTCACAATCGAAAGTTACTTCTATTGAAACTGTTATCATAGAAGACAAGAGTGATCCCAAAGCATTGGAAATCCTCAATAAAGTGAACCAGTACTTCCATGAAAACTCTCCGAAAACACTGGATTCCTATTATTATAAATCTTACGAAAAAATTTCTCTGGACATCGACGAAGATAGCATTGCACAGTACAATAAGTTCTTCGAAGAAACCGGAATGTTCAAAAAAAGGAGAGAAAAAGATTCATTAAACAACATTACTGCACGAAAAATTTTCTCAAAAAGCAAACTGTTTCTCTGGGAAAGAGCTCAGGAATTTCTGTATTCTAAAAAATACGGTGAGAAGATCAATATTCTGGATAACAGAATTTCCGGTCTTAAACAGCCCATCTATGAAATGATTTCGCTTCAGCAGAGCAACAGAGACAAAATTCCGGATCAGGTGAAAAAAGAAAACCGCGGACTTTACAGGTTCTTTCTCACAGATACGATTGAAATCGACGGAAGAAAAAATTTCGTTATCCGTTTCAGGGAAGTGAATTACAAAAAGCCCGATAAAAAAAGGAAATACAACGGAGCCATTTATGTGGACACCGAAACATACGGCGTAAAAAAAATTGAAAATTTCAGCAAAAATAAAAACGACGGCATTATTACCAGTTCGTGGATTTTCTTCAACAACAAATGGTTTCTGGCATACGAAACCGTAAAGCTGAAGATGAGCAATATGCAGATGGAAAACGAAAATTCCGAGCAAAAAATTGACAGAAAAAGCAAAAAGACCTTCGGAACTTATGCGTTTCTCACGTCGAGATATTTTGATTATCGTTCCCCTGCGGAAAATAATCAGAATGATTTTAAAGGATATACTTTTTCCGTAAAAAATATTGATGGAAAAACCTTAGACCAATACAGAACCGATCCTCTTACCGAAAGGGAAAGAAATACGTATAAAACCATTGACAGTCTTGGGAAAATTTACAACATCGATCAAAAAGCAAGGGTTTTGGGCGGTCTTTTTCTTAACGGACAGATTAAAGTGGGTGTCGTTGATTTTGCAGTGGATGAGATCGTGAATTATAATCTTTATGAAGGCTTCAGAGTTGGGTTAAAAGCAAAACTTAATGAAAATTTCAATCCGTATTTTTCTCCGGATTACATTTTTGCCTACGGTTTTAAAGATGATAAATGGAAATACAGAATCGGGCTCGACATCAAAACAACACTGGAAAAAGATTCTTATTTCCGGTTGGATTATTACGATGATGTGACGGCTTCCGGCGAGTTCTACAGAAGACTCTGGAGCTTTAAAATGAGGACGGCAAACTATGGAAATAACCTCAATAACGACCGTTATTACCGTTATAAAGGTGCATCTGTTTCTTATCTGAATGATGTTACCAACGGATTAACCTTGGTTTTTGCTGCACGCAGAAATCTGGAAGAAGCAATGTTTGATTATTCTTTCCGCGGAAGAGGTCCGTCTTTTGATAATTTTAACACCTTATTTACGCTAAAATACTCGCCCAATTCTACAAATATTATGACGCCGCAGGGAAAATCGCTGATCGATCAGAAATATCCCGAAGTGTACTTTAATTATGAACAGAGCTACAAAATTTTTGGCGGAGATTTCGATTATACCCGGTTTGATGCACTTTTGGTTCATAATTTCAAAACAATGTTTGGAACCACCGGTTTCAGACTGTATGGCGGAATGGTTTTCGGAGAGGCTCCAATCTGGAAAAATTTTACAATGAATGGTCTTGCTTCTTCAAGGAAAGATTTTAATTTTAACTTAACTTCCTTCTTAGGATTTGCTACTCTGTAAGGCGGTAAATATTACAATGACCATTTTATTGCCTATTATTTTACACACAAAATTCCTTGGTATTTTAAAAGTTTCGGGCAGAATATTTCAAGTTTTGACTTTGTTTTAAGAGGAACAACGGGAAATATGAGGCATCCTGATTACCATCAGTTCAGATTCCGTCCTTTGAATCATTTATATCAGGAAGTCGGTCTGGAATGGAATAATTTTCTTTCAACCTACTTTAATCTGGGATTATTTTACAGAGTAGGATATTATACTACTCCTAATTTTAAACAAAACTTTGCGATTCAGTTTAAATTAAAGATTCTGGATTTTTAAAAAATGAAACAGCTAAAAATAAAAGATAAATGCAGAAAATCGAAATAAAAGCAGATCAGTTTTTTGAATTACTGAAATTAAAAGATACTTCAATGTGGGAAATTTTTACCCAAATGATTGACGGAAACGAAAAGGAAATTATTTTTCTGGATAACGAAGATAAAATCCTTTTTAATTATATCCTTCCTTCCACACCGGAGAAAATGGAGGAAGACCGAAAAGAATTTTCAAAACAGTTTGCAGATAAGCTTGCGAATCTGAATTAAAACTGAGTTTTTACTCAGTTTTTTATTTAATTATTGGTAAAACAATATCCAAATCATGTAAAAAAAATAAAAAATATTCACCATATAATGATTTTTAATTTCAATTTTCAAACAATAACTAAAAATTAATTAATAAATTGATTTACAAAATATTAAATCAATTAAAAGTAACGAAAATTCAACAAAATTTGTGTAATTTTCTATACTGAAATTTTTAAACTGGCTTTTTATGTTTGTAGAAGTTTAATCAACTAAATTTTTTACACATGAAAAAGAAAATTTTATTTTGTGCCATGATGGGAATTTCAGTTATGGCATTTGCGAGAGTTCAGGCAGTTTGGACTTCTACTTGTGGAGTGAAGCATTACACATCATTTCCAGATAGCTGGACTTATAATCAAATGGCTAACTGGATTGAAAGTATGAACTACAATGAATGTGGAACAGAAGTAAATGTAACAATTCATCCTTAATCTGAAAGCAAGCAGATAGTTCTAACTATCTGCTTTAATTAAATTATTTATGAAAAATTTTTTTTGCGCTTTATTAGTTTGCATTTATATTTTTGCACATGCTCAAAAGATAGAATTTGAGCCAACTATAAAAGTCACGTACAATACAAATTTAAATCTCGGAGAAAAAAATTTAAAGAATAAAGATTTTATTTTGGTTGGAAATTCGCGAGATTATTATTTTGCTATTGACAATATTTATCGTTATGATTCCGGAAATTATACTTCTTCAGGAGGAATTGATACTAGAAAAAACAGTATTATATTTAATGATAGAGTATTAAAGATTAATAATAAAACTACGGTTTTCACGATTGCAGTCGATTCAAAAATACGCTATGAAGAATCTGAGCCTTTACAATGGGTTTTGTATAGTGATACAAAAACAATCAATGGGATAAAATGTCAAATGGCTGCAACAAACAGATTTGGAAGAAGATGGATTGCTTATTTTTCTAAAGAATATCCTCAATCTCTGGGTCCGTATAAATTCAATGGATTACCGGGATTAATTTTTGAACTGTATGACACAAGAGACGATTATCACTTTACCGCAACAAAAATTGAAAAAAATTCGGATGAGTTTGAGTTTAATCTTTCTTCATTTAAACTGATGAACAAAAAAAATTATTTGCAGTCTAAATACAATATGGAGTTTACCGTTGCGGCTTTTCCAGATATGGATGAAGAAATGAGAAAACAAACGCAGGAAATGCTGGACAAAAAGAAAAAGCTATTCAATAATCCTTTAGAATTAAAACCTTTTGAATAAAAGTTTTAATTCTAAACTAAATATTATAACAAAAAAGCTGTCTCGAAAATGAGACAGCCTTTCTATTTTTTAAGACTTTTAATAAGTTCCTGAATTTGTTCGCTTAATTTTTCGGCAAGATCTTTATCTGAAAGATTGATAATAATTCCATGTTGACCACCAGTTGAATAATCATTATTCACTCCTACAATATTTGTAGATGTTTCGAATAAATCTTCAATCTTTACTCCAAAAATTTCTGCAAGTTTAGGGATATAGCCTGATTTTACTTCTGTCGTTTCATTTTCCCAATTAATATAAGTAAGTCTGTCGACATTCAGCATATCTGCAATATCCTGTTGAGAATATTTTGTTTTGCTTCGCAATTTTTTCAGATTGGTTCCTACGCTCATATTTTTGTTTTACACAAATTTATATATTTGTTTTGAAAGCTGGGAAAAAAGCATATATATTATTGCAGAAAATTCTAAAACTATTTATCCTACCACCCAAAAACGCCATCACTTTTACCTTGAAACACATTAATTGTTTTTTTCGCTGCTGCCACATCATGAACTCTCAAAATCTTCGCACCCTGCTTCAAAACTTTCAGATGCAATTTCTGAGTTTCTTCATTAATGTCCAATGGAGATTTTCCTAAAGGTTTGTAAATGAAAGATTTTCTCGAAACACCGATCAGTAAAGGAAATTTTCCAAATCCTAAATATTGTACTTCGTCAGTCATTTTCATTTGATCTTCCACCGTTTTACCAAACCCGAAACCGGGATCAAGGATAAGATCTTTTACTCCTGACTTGAGCAATTCTGCCGTTTTCTCTGAAAAATATCGGTTTTCTGAAAGAATAATATCTTCAAATATTATTTTATCATGCATCGTTTCATACGTAGGATTTACATGCATCAGAATATACGGAAGTTTTGTTTTCGCCGCAGTTTCAAACATTTTATCATCATACTGACCGCCGGAAATATCGTTAATCAGATCAATGCCTTCGTTGAAACCAAACTTTACGGTTTCCGAGTAAAACGTATCCAGAGAGATCAAAGCTTCCGGAAATTCTTTTTTAATTAGAGAAATGACATTTCCGATTCGTCGGATTTCCTCTTCAGAAGTCAGAAATTCTGCATTCGGTCTTGTGGATTGTGGTCCGATGTCGATTATTTCCGCTCCTTCTCTCAACATTTTTTCGGTCTGTTCCAAAGCTGATTTCTCACTGTTAAATTTTCCGCCGTCTGAAAAAGAATCCGGAGTGAGATTGAGAATTCCCATGATTTTCGGAGCCGACAAATCTACGATTCTTCCGTTGCAGTTTATTGAATGATAATTATTTGATGGTAAATATGCCATAATAAATGTAAGGTAAATAAAGATAGAGTTTAAACCGTAAGAAACTGATTTCCCCAGTTTTTCATTTCAACTAAAACACTTTTCAGGGCTTTGCCTTTCTCTGTAAGTGAATATTCAACCTTAGGAGGAACTTCTGCATAAACTTTTCGCAAGACGATCCCGTTTTCTTCAAGCTGTTTCAGTTCTTTTACAAGCATTCGGGTATTTATTCCTTCAATTTTTCTTTCCAGTTCTTTAAAGCGACTCGTTTCTTTCATGAGCGCAAAAATAATTGGCAAAGACCATTTTCCACCCAGAACTTCCGCCGTTCTTGTAATAGGACAATCTGTAAATTTAATTTTTTTTTCGTTCATAACCGCTGAATACCAATAATACATTACTTTTTGTTACTACTTCACATTTTGAT
>NZ_JBBCQL010000114.1:0-14035 GCF_037149975.1 Chryseobacterium sp. VD8
ATCAGTTCTTATTGAAACCATGAGAAGAGAAGGATATGAAATGACGATCGGTCAGCCACAGGTTATCCTTAGAGAAATCGACGGAGTAAGCTGCGAACCTTACGAATCTTTGGTAGTAGACGTTCCTGAAGAGTATGCTTCAAGAGTAATCGACCTTGCTACGCAGAGAAAAGGAGACCTTCACATCATGGAAACCAAAGGGGAGATGCAGCATATGGAATTCGAAATTCCTTCAAGAGGTCTGATCGGACTGCGTTCCCAGATGTTAACCGCGACTGCGGGAGAAGCGATCATGGCACACCGTTTTACAGAATACAAGCCTTTCAAAGGAGCGATTCCGGGAAGAAACAACGGGGTGTTGATCAGCAAAACGCAAGGGCCGGCTACAGAATATTCCATCAACAAACTACAGGACAGAGGTAAGTTCTTCGTAGATCCGGGAGAGGAAATCTACGCAGGAATGATCATCGGTGAGCAGAACAAACCGGGTGACCTTGTGGTAAACATCGTGGAAGCGAAGCAGTTGAACAACATGAGAGCAGCGGGTAAAGATAAAGATACAGGCGTTGCTCCGAAGATCTTATTCTCTCTTGAAGAATGTATGGAATATATCCAGAGTGATGAAGCCATTGAGGTAACTCCGAACTTCATCCGTATGAGAAAGAAATTACTTTCTGAAGAAGACAGAAAAAAAGTGGAAAGAGCGGCTAAAGCTTAATTCAGTTTTTATAATAACAAAGCTCCGGTTTTTCGGGGCTTTTTTTGTTTTAAATTAAAATTCAATCTGTCATTCTGAATGGAATTTTGCGAAGCATTATGAAATGAAGAATCTTTTTAGAAATTAATCAAAATAGGAATGGATTTTACTCGCTTTAAATATTCGGTAAAAGTTTTGGCTCTGGGTCTAAATTTAATATAAGACTTGTCTAACCTTTTTTACCGCAAAAGATGCAAAAGATTGTAACACTTTAGTTTTTTAAGTCTCATACCTAAATGGAAAAAGAGCACATAAGTTTAAAAAAATCAAAGATTTTTTCTCTCTGCATACTTTTGAAATGCTTTGAATAAATCCAATAAAGTCTTTTGTCTTTTGCGGTAAAATTTAGAAGTTGTTTAAACTAAAAGAGTTTGCTCCTTTAGGAGCAGAATCTGTGTAGAAATAAGAATAAATCCGTTAATCAATCCATAGGATTGATATCTATACTGCGATAAATTTTCTAAAGATAGCGTTCCTACGGAACGCAGAACTCCTTGTGAATATATTTTCTACACAGATAAAAACTCTATAGAGTTTTCTCCCATTTTACATTAAACAACTTTTTAAAATGAGTCTAAACAAACTTGTAAGTAAGGAAATCTTTTAAAGTTTACCTGAGTGAAACGCTTTCGCAAACTTAAAAGCAGTCAACAGTCAAAAAAACTTTGCTTTAAAGCATCTGTAATTTAAATCAAAGTTCAAATAATTCATTTTATTATCGTAATTTAAAATCAACAAAATAAATTAATGTAGTTTTGCAGACTATGAGAATGAATACCCTAAAAATGATCGTTTTGTCGGGATTTTTTACATCATTTGTTGCGTGTTCCACACAGAATAACGCAGTAAAAGCATCCACTCCCGTAAAAAATTCCGTAAAATCCAATATACCAAAACCGCCGCTTCCCATTACCAGTACAGATTCTTCGGCAGTACCGCCGAATGACGATACTTTCCGAACCAATCTCCCGGAAATCAAAAGAGAATTTCGCGGAGCATGGATTGCAAGTGTTGCCAATATCAACTGGCCTTCAAGAAACAATTTATCCGTCGATCAGCAGAAGGCAGAAGCCATTTCCATGCTGGATATGCTGAAAGACAACAACTTTAACGCCGTAATTTTTCAGGTAAGACCTTCCGCAGATGCTTTGTATACCAGTAATCTGGAACCGTGGTCATATTTCCTGACCGGACAGACCGGAGCTGCTCCTTATCCGAATTATGATCCTTTGCAGTTCTGGATCGAAGAATCTCACAAAAGAGGTCTGGAACTCCATGTGTGGCTGAATCCGTACCGCGCTCATCATTCGAACGGAGGCTCGCCCAACAGTTTATCTATGGTGAATAAGCTTTCCGATATCGTCATCCGCCTGAAAAACGGAATGTACTGGTTTGATCCGGCTGATCCGAAAACACAGGGACACGTTTCAAACGTCGTAAAAGATATCGTAACAAGATATGATATTGATGCCGTGCATTTTGATGACTATTTTTACCCTTACGCAACCTATAATAAAGGAGCCGATTTTCCGGACAACAAAACCTGGAATGCGTACGTAAGCAGCGGAGGAACCTTAACGAGAGCCGACTGGAGAAGAGATAACGTGAATAAATTTGTTGAAAGAATCTACAAAGAAATCCACGCAGAAAAGAACTATGTGCGATTCGGGATCAGTCCGTTCGGAATATGGAAACCCGGTTATCCGGAAGGAGTCACAGGTTCTTCTCAGTATGATGAGCTGTATGCGGATGCCAAATTATGGTTAAATAAAGGCTGGGTAGATTATTTCTCGCCACAGTTGTACTGGCCGATAGAATCCAAAGGACAGCCGTTTGAAGGCTTATTGAACTGGTGGAAATCTGAAAACACCATGAACCGACATCTTTGGCCGGGCTTGAATACGGTAGAAATTAAAACTTCAGACCGTCCGACAGAAATTAAAAATCAGATCGAAATATCGCGACAGGTGTTAGGGAAAGATGCAGGGGAAATCCACTGGAGTATTGCCGGATTAACCAAAAATGCCAATATGCTTCCTGCCCTGAAAAACGGACCGTACAAAGAAAAAGCGCTGGTTCCGAAATCACCGTGGATAAAAGCCGTCCCTCTGCAGACCCCGACTTTGTTCATCAATGATAACGGAAATTCTGCGCAGATAAGCTGGAGCGTAAAGAATATAAAAGAAGTCTTCCAATGGGTGCTTTTCACCCAGTACAACGGAATCTGGGAAACCGAAATCCTTACACTGGATCAGCTTTCCAGAGAAATTCCTAAAAATAAAGACGGAAAAGTACTGAATGCAGTGGCGATCAAAGCAATTGACCGATTAGGCAACGAAAGCGACTATATTGCCAAGAAAATAAAGTAATTTTAATAAATACAGATAAATAAACTCAGCAGTCTTAAACAGGCTGCTGGTTTTTTTATTTTAACCACAAAGTCACAAAAGATTTTAAATAATTTCTACACTTTATATCAGAAAACATTAGTCTGTGAAAATCTTTGATTTTCTTGCGCCTTAAAGCTTTGAGATTAATAAAAATCTTGCGCCCTTGCGTTTTCCCAAAAGAATATTGTATTTTAAAAAGTTTAAACAAACTCGATATTTAAATCAAACTCAAACTATTTGGGTATAACGATTAAGTAGGGTACAAGTCGGTTTCCATCTTTACCTAATCCGAAGCCAACTACTTTTTCATCTTCTTTTGCTTCAGCCCAATTTAGATCCACGAATGGAGTGGAACTACGTTCCATTTTTTGATAAAAATTTGTGTCGTTATTTTTAAATGAAGACCCGCTCTTTGAGGTTTCTATCCCGTAATGATTTGTATCTCCGATTGAACTAAATCCGACTTTGTCAAATTTTTCATTAAAATAAATAGGGTTCTTCTGAAAATGAACATTATTTATATCAAATGTTTGATAAGAATCAGTACCATCCTTATATTCAATATTGTTCCTATCTTTAAACATTAGAGCATAACGATTGTCTCTTTTGTAAATTTTTACGCCTTTTATTTCAGCAGCATTTTCAACATTTATCCATCCTGTATGTACATAACGGTCGCCTGTTGTTGCAATTAAATCACAGAAATCTTTATCACCATGTAATTTCAAAGGTCTGACAATTTTAGCAATCTTTGAAACACCAAATAGCTCATCTTTCTTTTTAAATTCCCACAAATCCGATGAAGAAGCAGAAGCCGAAATAATTAACCCAAAGAGTTTAGAAGTTAAAAATGAACCATATTTTTCATTTTTTATAGCTGCTTTACCATCTGTTTTTAATTCCCATTGTAAACTTTTATCATCACTAATCCCAGGATTCATTTGCATTGTAAGCTCTCCATTTTCGTTGCATTTCAATCCAAATTCAATGTTGTTAGCATTTTTCGCTTTACAAATAAGCTGATTTTTACTATTCAAATACCACAATTGGTGATCTGCATCAATATTTGGCATAAGCGTTACATTAATAACAGCGTGGCTCATGTCCGGAGCAAAATCTTGATGATGAATTGATAGAACTCCTTTTTCATCCAATTTAATCGCACTGTAAGTCATTGAATTGGAATGCCAAATAAGTTTATCGGTCTGTGATTCTAATGCTTCTAAATTCCCATTGTTCAATAGATTTACTTCTTTTACAAAAGCATCAACAAGTTCTGAAATTGGTTGGTTCTCTTTATCTAACAATTGAAGTCTTTTATTAACCAGAGCTAATTTTTCAACATTATTGTCTACTATTCTTTCGTAAACATTTTTTTCATTTGGCTTGGTTTGTTTTATTACCAATTTATTTCCTTCAAAACATAATTTATAATTACCATCTTGAGATTGTAAAGAGTCTTTTCTCGAGATAAAATTTTTCTCTAACATCCGATAACCATCATTAGCAGGTATTAAAGTCCCCTTTTTTGTATTTGGTATTTTTGGTATGTATAGATCTTCAACAGGCATGATTTTCCAATAGGATTTCATAGCTTCTGGTGTAATCTGTGGCTTTTGGACAGTTTTTTTTTCCGTTTTTGGTTGATCTTCCGCATTTTTACCTGGAACAACAACAGTAATTTCAGTATCGACCATTTTTTCCGTCTCTACTAGTTTAAAATTCTTATTGTCTAGTGTTACGGTTTTATTGTTCATATTACTCAATCTACCTCCGCCTAGTTTCCAATATTGATTTGGGTAATAATCTTCTAATGTGACAACAAGCTTTTCATTTTCCAAAGAAAGTACAAATTTGTTTTGGGAATCATAATCTATGGAACTGTAAATTTTCCCAGAATTGGAAACATACCATAGTTGAGAATCCTGATTGCTAAATGATTGCAATTCTAGTTCGGTACTACTCACCAGCTCTTGATTGTTAGAACTACTTTTAATGGTTAATACATCACTTGAACTAGCAATGTTTTTAATCACAAAAAATTGTGGTTTTGCATTTTTCCCAAATTTTTCAAAATAGCCTGAATAAAACAAAAAATGTGCATTGCGCTGAAGCAGTTGCTCTATAGTTAACTCCAGCGTAATTGTTTCGAATAATTGAGTGCATCTATTTTGTAATTCATTAGGTAATAGATCAATGATAGGCACCAAATTATCAAAACGAACCAATCCCCACGAAGTGTATTTTTCTGTTGATTTTACCCATTTTTCTGTATCGCTCACATAAGCTCCTTCACCACCAATGGCATTGAAAGAAATAGTTTGGCTCTCATTTGATGTTGATGTGCTGGCTTTAGAACCTTGGTTATGGTTCATTTTTCCTTCAACACCTACTTCTGTACGCATATTGGAAAAAGCCGCTTGAAAAGAGGCTGCATATTGCGTTTGTACATTGTCAAACTCTTCCATTTTTTCAATCTTTTTGATATTGGAAGAATACAAACGTCCACCGATAACCAAACTGGTAGGAACAAAATGACCAAAGGTCATCAATAACGTACAAATCTTTTCAAATTTCGTTTGATTGTTTGTATTGGTATCTTTGAAAATCGATTCCAAATATTCTACCAAGCTGTCGTCTGCACAGGGTTTTAATGTATCGAAAGACAACTCAATTTTAGGTAAGAAAAAGTTGGAAATGAATGCCGCTTTTTTTACACTGATATTCTTTTCCTGCAACCACTCTTTGCCATACGAAAAACCAGCACGCAGTGCAGCGGATGTTGCCCAGTAGTTATAATCTACCGATAAACCAAAGCCTAGATTAAAAATACCTGTTTCCTGAGACTTGCGCTGTGTTTCGTCGAGGGAAAAATTGGTTTCAAAAAAGCCCGAAAGACGTGGTTTCTTGTAAAAAATAGCAACCGGTTTTGTAGCGGAGTTGTTGTTTTCTTCCTTGAGGTATTTTACAGCGTTTCGATAACCTTGATCTACAGGTGTGTCCTTGGAATGATCAATGACAATACCTTTAAATAAACCCACTCTGTCATAAAGCATGTATTGTTCTGCAATAGACATTCCAAAAAAATCGGTAGCTCCATCCAAATTAAACGAAGCCGCAAATTTAGGAATACGAAAAGCGGCAGTTTCCTCTGTGAATTTAATATCCTTGAGTTCGAGTTTTTGATCGGCTTTCATCAGCGCACGCAACTCCTCGTTCACTTTGTTGTACAACTCTGGAATGTTACCACCCGTATGTTCAAGTAGGTTTTTAATAATTTCTCTTCTCAGATTCTGTATATCTCTGTTTTTGCGATATTCTTTAATATCCGAATCATCTTTTAAATCGTCATCAACTTGGTACTTTTTTTTGGGGGTATCAATAGTTTTAATTTCAGTAGTTTTCTTTGTTATATCGTTATTTTTAGTATCGTTTTTGTTTGATACTTCTTTTTTAGAATCATCAACTACATCGTTATTTTTAGTATCGTTTTTACTTGTTTTCCCTTTTTTAGACTCATCAATCACATCGTTATTGTCCCAATTAACATTATGTGCATCAATTTTTTTTGTTGTAAAAACCTCTTCTGACTTGATTTCAGAATCTGAACTGTCTCTTTTCCCAAACTCAACCTTTTTTTTAACGGTTGAAGCTGAAAAATTTACTTTTTTTGAATTTTCTGGCATTAGGTTGCTTATTAAAGTGTTAAGTTATATTAAAAAAGATCCCACGCATTTTGGGCCAATTGAGCATTTTTGCAAACTGAGCGTGCATATGAAAATCCATACCTCATGTCAAACTTGGTATTACTTCCATATTCTACTAGAAATGATCTAGAGAAATGATAAATTGCAGTGTATGTGCCATCATTTTCAAAAAACATTTCTAAAAGTACCGGTCCTTCTAACTCCATAATTCTATCTCGCAATTCTTGATCTTCCTCATCATCAATTAAATTACGTATTTCTTGTGCAGGAATTGGCTGATTAGAATGTAATATTGTTAATCCATAATCATCATCAATAGGCCACACTTTACAACGAACACTAATTAGATCCTCAAAATCTTGCGCGTCTTCATATAAATATAGATTATTGTGAGGATGCCATCCTATATTATTTATATCATCGTGCCGTTGTGTAATATGGCCATTTTCAAAGTAAAGTGTTGGAAAGCCATTATTCTCGTTTGTCATAGTGTAGCCGATAAAATTACCTGCTTGTTCTGCTGTTACTGCCATTTTTATTTAGTTTAATTTCAATTTTAATAATCCTTACTTCACCCTCACGATAGTCAAATAAGTACTTCCGTCTGCAGAAGTATTCGCGGCTAATGAATTTGACCAAGCAAATCCTCTGAAGCGAATGTTATCTCCGGCATTGAGGTATATAATGGTATGTAAAGTTGAAGTGTTTTTCAAGATGGTTTCAGATGGCTGAGTGCTTCGTACATTTCTGTATAAGGCACCTGTTTTACTTGCACCAACCGTATTGTTTTTGTCCATGAAAAAATCAACACCATTGCTACTTAGTCCACCTGTATTGGTAACCCCAACTATTTGTACATCGATTTCATACCACCCAGCTGTTCCAACTGTAAAGACAGAACCATTCCAAGTATTTCCACCTGTAAGAGAAGCATTTGGATTGTTTGTAGCTGAAAACGTTAATAAAGTACTACCAGCACCCCCTAATAAATCTGGAATGTTCTGTATAGTTGTGTTTGAAATGTATAATTCTACATTTGGATAAGCACTTCCACCTGCACTTGGTGTTACCCAAGCTGTATTGTAATCTGTTCCATTTACTTTCGCAAGTACTTGTCCTGTAGTTCCACCTGTTGGTACCCCTTGTCCGTTAGTTCCTGCTGGACCCGCTGGACCTTGTGGTCCCATTGGACCTGTCGCTCCCGTTGCACCAGTAGCACCGTTACTTCCATTACAAACATATTTAGTGTCCGAAATTTCATTAGTGCCCAGTGTATTATCTCCGTTGAGATCTACGCCGCTTTCTACTTTTATGCCTCCATTGGCACAATTGGCTCCTGTTGGCTCGGCGGTGGTTTTTACCAAGGCATTTTTGCCGTTTACTCCTGTGCCTCCGCTTCCCCCAAAATTGGCTACAGCACTTCCAGATACGCTCCCATCATCATTTACCGTAAGCAGATTAGTACCATCGCTGTTTTCCAGTTTTAGTGCTTGTGTAGCACTGGTGTTTCCATTTCCTTTTACATGAAGGGTAGCAGTAGGTGTAATGGTATTTATTCCTACGTTGCCTGCTTGTGCAGCTGCCTTACTTCCTAGGCATAATGTACAGGCTATTACGGATAATTTCAGTACGGCTACGCTTGTCTTCATCATGGGTACTTTTTTCTTTTTCATTCTTATTAAATACTTAATTAACTATTGATATTATTTTTTGTGCTGTAAAATTTCAATAACTTCTTTTAAGTTTTCATCTGTGAGAGGGATGTTATTTTCTATACAAGTTGTTATGGCATTTTTTTTTCCAGGTCCTAATATTTTCCATACCGAAATTATTTTCCTAAGAGATAATAGTTTCATTGCTTCATTTTTTTTGTCAAATGTATTTTTTAATGATTAATAAATCTAGAAAACAGCGGGTAGTTGGCGGGTAGTTGTGCGACTACCCATCGGGTAATATGTTGTTAAAATATTGATTATCAGTTTTTTTTATTTGTAAATATGTATGCAGAAAGTTTTGAAAAAAGCGGTTATTACTAATTAAGATATACGAACAAAGTGTATCTTACTATAAAATATTTGTATTTTTGTGGGCTTTTAAGGGCAAAAGGTCTGCTTCTACAAAACACACAAAATGAAAAAAACTATAACAAAAATGATACTACCAAAAATTTATTATTGTTTATTTCTGTTTTTAAGCATCTCTTTTCGTGTTTTTGCTCAGCCAGAATCTATAAAACGGCTAGAAAAAGAAGTGGTTGCTAATAATGATAATTCTAAGTATGTAGAATCAATAGTACTTATTTCAAAATTTATAGACAATCCTTCTACTACGCCTTATGAAAGGTATCATGCTTATTTGCTGAAATCTTATACTTACAAAAGACTTTATGACTATACTCACGTAGAACAAAATCTAAATTTTGCCCTAAAAGAAGGGCTGAATAGTGAGCATAAAAACGAGGTAATGAGTAACATAAGAGCAGAAAAATCTTTTGCGTATTTTGATACTCATCAATATGAAAAGGCACTTCTTGTAATGAACGGACTTAAAAAAGATAACTATGCCTATTTGCCACCTACTACAAAGGCATGGGTAATTATGCAGGAAGGCTACATCTATATGCTTCACAAAAATTATTCAGAAGCCGAAAAAATGTATGATGGTGCGATCGCCATATTAGAAAAAGAAGAACCTTCTAACTTACCTAATGTATATGGAAAAAAAATAGAGATGTACCATATCATGAAATTGTATGATAAAAGAGACGAGCTCTTTGAAAAAGCATTGGCAAATACCAAAAAATATCATAAAATAAAATATGAAATCTACCTTTATGAAGTTTTAGCCAAAGCTTGTAAAAAAAGTGGGGACTATGATAGAGCAATGCAGGCACAAAAGAAATTTGATTCTCTTGGAGAGTACTATGATTCTAATAATAATTTAGGGAAAATTGGAATTGTTGAAAATAAATTGGAAATAGAGAAGAGAATTCTAAACGAAAAAGAGCATAAAAAATATGGACGCATTCTATACGTTGTAATTTTCTCACTTGCTGCATTACTTCTATTGCTGTATATGTTGTATAAAGCTAATAAAGCAAAAAGAAAAGCAGCAGAAAATGAAAACAAAAAAATTTACTCCGAAATTGAAAAATACACTAAGCAGCTCGATGAGAAAGGGAATTCTACTTTAGATATTTCTCAGTATAATTTAACTGAAAGACAAATTGAAATTATTGAACTTGTAAAAAAAGGAAAATCTAACAAAGAAATTGCTGCCCAACTCTATATCTCGGAAAATACAGTAAAATATCACTTAAAAATTATCTACACCCAATTAAATATAAACCATCGCTCTTTTATAAAATAAGATATAAAAATGTGTTTGCTTCAGAACAAGTTTTGCAGATATACCATGAATATCAGAACGCATTAGTCTATGAAAATCTTTGATTTTCTTCTTATGTGATCTTTTAAATATTTAATAAACTAAACTTATGTGACCTTATGTGTTAAATCTAAAAAACCTGTCATTCTGAATGGAATTTTGCGCAGCATTATGCAATGAAGAATCTCTTAAAAACGTTGTGATTTTAGATTTTTCGACTCTACTTCGTTTCGCTTAAAATGACAGTGTTGCGGCTTAAGAAAGCTTTTTTTAAACCACAAAGTCACAAAAGCTTTTGATGCATTTTTAAAAGTTAACAAGCGTAAGAATAAAGAATACAACAGTTTAAAAAATCTTTGATTTTTATACTTTTGAACACTTTAATTATTTTGAAACTGAGCTTTATCATTATCTTTTGTGCCTTTTGTGGTTAAATTTCCCCCAAATTCCGGATAGTTGGGAAGAATTGTCATTTAATATAGTAAATTTGCTTCTGCATATAATAACCGGATCTGGCTAACTGTAAATGATATGAATGATTTTTTAATAGGCATTGGAAAGAGACTGAAAGACATCAGGAAAAAAAATAATTTAACCATTAACGAATTAGCTTTCAGAGCCAATGTAAGCAACGGGCTTGTTTCCAGAATAGAAAACGGCAGAACGATTCCTTCACTTCCCGTTTTGTTGGATTTAATTCAGTCTCTGGAAATTGATGCAAGTTACTTTTTTGAAGGGGTTGAGAAAAAATCAAACGCCAAATTCATTTATCTGCCCAAAGAAAACCAGCAGCTTATTGAAAAAGAAGTGGAAGCCGAAGGGTTTAAATACATGCATATCTTCAGCAAAAGCCTTCATTCTTTAGGTTTTGAAGCGGTTTTGCTTACGCTTGAACCCAATGCCAAAAGAGAAAAAGTAATTACCGATGCATGGGAATTCAAATATATTCTGAAAGGAGAAGTGAAATATCTGATCGATAATGAAGATGTGATATTAAAAGAAGGAGATTCCCTTTATTTTAACGGAAAATTCCCGCACGTTCCGGTGAGCATCAGTAATGAAAGCTGCGTCATGCTGGTTTTGTATTTTTACTCAGGATAAATTTTACATCTCTTTTTCTGTTGTTTATTTACAAATATTCAATTACTGTTTTTCATAAAAGTTTACAAATATTCAACTTTCTGTTTTTTATCAAGCCTTCTGATTTAACTTTAAATTAATCTTTGGGCGGTTGTTTTTTTGAAAATTTTATTAAACAAATATGCATTGCATATTGTGTCATATCCTTTAAAATACCTATCAACACTCATTTTTTTCCATTATAAAAGAAGAATACAGTACTTTCTGTAGGTAAAACTGGGGTAACAATTCTACTTCATTTATTAAACATTACTTAATATAAAATAATTACATATATTAAAATTATTGACTTGTTTTGCGGTATAAATTTAATATATGTAAACAATGGAGCCGATAATAAAAAAATCTCTATTCCCTCTTTTTGCCTGTTGCAGTATTTTTATCTCTGCCCAGCAACAGATCGTTACAGGAATTGTTTCAGACCATAATCAGCCGCTTCCGGGAGCTGCCGTAAAGGTTGCCGGAACCTCCAGAATCATCATGACCGATTTGGAAGGAAAGTTTTCCGTCAATGATCTGAAACCGGGGCATTATGACCTGCAGATCTCTTATATTGGTTTTGAAAATCAGAATATTACTATAGATCTGAAGTCTCAGCAGACTATGGATCTGGGAATGATCTCCATGCTTCAGAAACAGAAAAACATTGATGAAATCATCGTTACCGGATCTCTGAAAAACAGCGAAGCAAGAGCTTTAAATCTTCAGAAAAACGCAATCAATATTTCCAACGTTATTGCTTCCGACGGAATCGGGAAATTACTCGACCGAAATGCTGCGGAAACCGTTCAGCGTGTACAGGGAGTTTCCATAGAGAGAGATCAGGGCGAAGGAAGATTTGTTTCTCTGAGAGGATTGCCGCCATTCTGGGCATCAACAACCATCAACGGAAACAGGCTTCCCACAGCGGAAGAGGAAACTACATCCAGAGCAACCGCTTTCGATTTTTTTCCGACGGAACTTATCTCTTATGTTCATGTGAATAAATCTTTTACTCCCGATATGGAAGCCGACGGAATCGGAGGCGGCGTGAATTTCATTACGAAAACACCACCCATGAAAACCGAGTTCAAAGCAACGCTGGGAAGCGGTTATAATGCTAAATCTGATAAAGGAGTCTACAACATCGGACTGCTTTACGGCGGAAGAACAAAAGATAAAAAATTCGGGTATTTATTCAATTTTGCACACTTCATCCGAAACTGGTCTACCGATAATTTTGAAGCCAGAAGAAGCGGTGACGAAGGTGTTTTCAGGTTAGAGCTTCGCGATTACAACGGAGTGAGAAAAACGACAGGAATTAACACGGCTTTTGAATATGTGCTGTCTCCAAAAACCACATTTTATCTTAAAGGAATGTACGGAACGCTGTCTGATGATGAAACGCACTACAAACACAGAATCCGTTTTGATAAATTCAGTTCCGCCAACAACACCGCAAGAGTTGAACTGCAGAACATCCATAACCGGCTGATTACAGAATTAACTTCGGTTTCTTTAGGCGCAGTTCACCAGTTAAACAAAGGGAAGATCGACTGGGATCTATCGTATTATGACAATAAATTCAAATACGGAAACATTCCCGATAAACAGAACAACTCCTATTATGTCATTAAGTACACTCAATCCGGAGTGGGAATCGATCCTGCTTATATTGCCAATCACGGAATCGGTCCGAGAGCTTACTGGAAAGCCGATGGCGGAAAATTGGACTATAAAGATCCGGACGCGTTATTTGGATTCTACAGCGATCCCAATTTTAAAATGGACGCTTCCAGAATGAGATTTACCGATCTGGAATTTTACAAAGTCTTTGTTGAGGAAAAGGATAAAATGGTGGCTGCTTTTAACCATGAGATGAATGCTTCAGATCGTTTAACCTTAAAATACGGTTTCAAATACAGGGATAAAGAACGGAACGCCAGATTCTCCGATATTTTCTACAACTGGAACAACGGAACAGCACCACTTTTATCAGATTTTGGACAATATATTACGAGTCAGGCGAATGGTCCTCAGTATTTAAGTGAAATGAACGCCCACATCGGGAATACGTTCGGTCCTGTTCTGTCGACATCGGGAATGGATCAGTTCTGGTTTCAGAATCAGGGAAATTTAAAGATCAATACAGCCGATTCGGAAGCTCTGGAATACAATAAAGCACTCGGAAGAAATTTCGATGTCTTTGAAAAACAAGCCGATGCGTACGGAATGGGAACGTATAAAGTGAATGATAAGATCACCATTTTAGGAGGGATCAGATTATCGAATACCAATACGCAAGTAAAAGGATATAATGTAATCAATAATACCCTGATTCCTGTTGAAAACACAAAAAAATATCTTGCCGTTTTGCCGATGCTGCATATTAAATACGCTCTAAATGATAAAATAAATCTGCGTTTTGCCGCCACGAGAACATTTTCCAGACCTAATTTCGGAGATTTAACGCCGGGAGGAACATACAGCGAAGCCGACAACGAATTCAAAGGCGGAAACCCGAATCTGAATCCGACCTATTCCCTGAATTTTGATCTGATGGGAGAATACTACTTTTCAAATGTGGGAATTCTGAGTGGGGGAGTATTCTATAAATCTATTACAGACCCGATTTTTCAGGATTCTTTCATCGGAAACTACAACGGAATAAACGG
>NZ_JBBCQL010000115.1:0-13979 GCF_037149975.1 Chryseobacterium sp. VD8
ATTTAGGATTTACTGTATACTGCCAGTTAAAATTAAAAAGCAACGACAGTTATCTGGCGGTAGAATTTGAAAGAGAAATTATGGAAATCGAAGAAGTGGCAGAATGTTACAGTATTTCCGGTGATTTTGATTTTCTGCTTAAAGTCTACGTAAAAGATATGAAGCAATATCAGAACTTTGTTTTTAATATTCTCGGTGCCGTTCCGTCTATCGGAAGCACACACAGCACTTTTGTGATGGCTCAGGTTAAGAATACACATGGATTGACGATTTAATCTCTAAAATGCCATAAAGTAAAATAAAACCTCCAGATTTCTCCGGAGGTTTTTTTATGAAATCGCAAAATTTAAATTTAGCTTGGAGTAAGACCAGCTGTAGGATCAAAAGCTTCATTTTCGTCCATACTTTTGAACTGCATCTGCGTTTCCTGTCTTTTTCTCATCGTATTAACTGTTACGTGAGGCCAGTTAATCGGCTGTGCAGAACCGGTAGCCGGAAATACAAGATTGATGGTCTGTGAATACTGAAGAATCTGATCCGCGTTTCCGTCACTGTCCGTAATATCTTCAATCCAGAAAGTTGCATCCATTTTGGTCGCATTTACATTCGTCTGGATGAAGGGAATATTTAAAATTCCGCCATTCGCGTCCGGAGTGCTTGTAGACATCTCAATCACTGTCATGTTGGTTACTCCTCCTTTAGAACCTACTAAACTTTCCAGAGTAGACTGAAGAAAAGCGTTTGGATTTACCTGATTAAATTCCGCAAATTGCGGATTTCCGATAATCGGATCCGAATATCCCAGTTGAGTAATTGGTCCTCCGTTCAGCATTGTAGGAATGGATGAAGCGGGATCAAAAAAGCTTGTTCCCGGGTTTTCTGTATCGAAAGAACTTCCCAGAGCCAATAAAGAGTTTCCGTGAGGAATGGTCGACATTCTCGCAATTGTATAACCTCCGTTCGGTTGCCCAATGTTTAAAAACAAACCTGTTTCTACGTGTATGGTTGAACCTTTAGGAAAACCCCTGTCGTTACAGAAGCTTGTTTCGCATGCACTTACAATCTGTTGTTCATACAATAATCCGAAAATTAGCTGTTCTACCTGCTGTCCTTTTACAACAGGACCTCTGTTTCCTGCCTGTACGACTACCGGATTAAAGGTTAAAGTTTCTGTGTAAGGGATCACCTCAAAAACAAAGCCCGTATCCTGTCCCGGTACGGAAATCGTGTTCCAGCCCGAAGAAGCCTCGCTTCCAGGAATCTGGATGTTTTCCCAAACGCCGACAAGAGGAGCCAGAGCTCCCAAATCTGATGATTCAACTTTATGTAACGGGAGAACCTGTGCTCCCAAAGTTAAGCCTCTTACTTTACTTTCTAAATTCATAATGATGGGTTTTATGGTTAAGTTTTAGTTTAATTAAATATAATATGCTCTTGTCTGAATGGCTGCCGGAGCAGACATGCTGGTTCTTACCGCGAAAGCCGGAGTATCTCCGATAAGAATTTCCATATCTTTTTTCATCGGATGTTCGGAGTTTCCATACTCCATGCTTACTCTTTTTCTGCTTTCATCTTCGTTAAGGAAATATAAATTCGTGGGTTGTAGAATATTCCATCGGCATCCGATCAGTTTTCCTTCATTTTGCCCGTATTCCGTAATAGGCGAAAATGCCGACATTTCAGGAATGAGATCTGCGACATCCGCCTTGCAGGTGAAAATGGTTTCTTCACTGTTTTCAGGGTCATTGCAGGTTATTGTCCATGTATTTTGTCCCGGAACATTGAGGGAAGGAATATTAATAGTGAAAGTTGTTTTGAATTTTGGCTCTCCGAAAAGTTCTATTCCTGCCTTTATTGCCATGTCGGCATCGCAGGGAACATAAACGCGTTTGTGTCCCATTAATTTCGTTTGTTCTTCACCTCTCAGATATTCTTCTGCTGTTACAAAAGCCACGGTATCTTTTTGAGATTCAGGATAGCAGACAATATTTAATTCTATTTCCTGAGTTGTGCTTGCTCCGTTTGGAAACTGACCTGTGTAGTTCTGAAAATTAAAACTTACAATAGCTTTTCCGTTAAAATCCGAAGCGGTAAGTCCTGTATTTTCAAGATATTTTAAAACCTTTTCCCGGTCTACAAGAAAAGCAACTTCGAAATTATAAAGTGTTGCGTAATAGAAGGGGAGTCCGAACCCTTCAGGAATTGGCGGTAATTGATTGCTCATGGTAAATTGGTTATTAAATTTATTCTAAAGCCCATTAATAAAACGGGCTTTAGTTTTTTTTAGTTAGAAGGATACTCAAAAGTTGGTCCTGCATTGTATTGGGAAGTCAATGGCTGGCTCATCAATCCGATTGCCTGCTCTTTCAATGCATACATATACATAATGGATTTTGCCAGTTCTTCAGAATGTCCTTCTACAGCAGCCTGAATTGCATCCAATAACTTTTTATACGTAATATTAAATTGTTTTCCCTGCTCGAATAACTGAGGATTCGACTGGTAATCTGACATTTTAGGATTCGGTTTCATGGGATAAGCTGCATTCCAGTCTACGGGAAGCGGTTTTCCAACCGGTGGAGTGGTTACAGGCATCATTCCGTTTTCGTCGGTGAACGGTCTGTAATCTCCGCCTAAATAAAAATGTTCATGGAAAATTTCCTTAAATCTGAAATAATGAGCCAGTTCCGCGCCTTCCTCAAACTGTGATGGATCTACATCGAAAATAGAATCATCCGCGCCTTCTCCTTGTCCCTTAATTTCCTGAAAAACAAGAATAACGCCTTCTAAAGCATCAACAGGATACAGTTTTCCGCCGCTTCCGTAGTATTGTTCCGGACGGATCTGTTTTGCAGGATCTCCTGTAAAAATTCCGCCTTTGTTTAATTCTTCAAAAGTCTGCGGTAATCTTCCGTTCGCTTTGTAATAAGCAATGATCTGGAACACCACAATGTAAAAGAACACCACGTCATAATATTCTCCAATGGTATGAACATTTTTCATGATGAAATCCTTCATGTTTTCCAGAGTCCAGAAATTATCCTCCTGAACAGCACTTTTTGAAAACATTGCTTCCGGTTGTGCATCGTAATCGTATTTTGGTGCTTTTACCAAAGGATTACTTGGGCTTTCGATGGCAATAAAGGTTGCAATACTGTTGGATGAAAACGTTTCCAGACCTACGTAAAAATCCACATTCATTGGCAGTTTCATCGGATAATTAGGATAATTCTGCGGTCTGTTGACTGAAGGCTGAATGCTCACTGCGTTCATCACGTTGCAAACCATAATCATATGAAGCATTTCTTCAACCGCTACACTTCGGATGATCTGTGAAGGAAGAATATTCGTTCCGTCTTTAATAGAGTATAAAGCCGTTAAATACGGAGGGATTGTAGAATGCTCGATTAAAATCGCAGTCTGAAGCAAATCCTGTAAAATCGGACGGTAATCCAGATTCTCTAATCCTTTTTTTACCTGAAACGCCTTTTCTCCGGAGAAATCTGCGGTAGGATTAATTTCGGAAATTTCACCGCCAAATTGCGACCTCAGATATTCGTTAAACGCATCAATCTGGTTATTAAGTAAAAGATTGGTTATATTTTTACTGTGGTATTTTATTCCTTCAATCCAGTTTTCTTTACTGTTTGTATTGTCGAATAATAACGACTGCAAAGAAATAGCTTCGTCTACGATGATATTTTTATCTAAAGAACTTCTTTGAAAGCTGCTGTTTTCCTGAGGTTCTGTTTTATTGATTAGTCTTTGTCTCATGTTTTCTATTTTAATATATTTTCCAGATCTTTCAGAATAGATTCTACGGAACGAATGGTGAATGCGGATAAAGTAAGGGTAGGGTTAGAAGTTCCCAAAGTCGTCATATTTCCGGCTCCTACAATGTATAAATTCGGATGATCCCACGATTTGCAATAGCTGTTCGTTACAGAGTCGTCCGGATTGTCGCCCATTCTGTGGGTTCCTACAATATGTCCGGCTCCGTTATAAGAATATCTTACATTATTATATACAAAAGTATTATTGTCTGTAGCATTGTATTTGGTGAAATCTTCAATACCCAGTCTTGCAAACATTTGGTCTGAAGCTAATTTTGCCTGTTCCATTGCTCTCATTTCGTATTCTGTAAGCCCGTAGTTAATAACAGGACGCGGAATTCCCAATACATCCAGATATTGGTCGTTAATAGTTACACGGTTATCAGGATTCGGAAGCTGCTCTATTTCGAAATGGAAAAGCACCTGTCTGGAAAGTCTGTGGGTTAATGCATCTTTCAGTTCTTCTCCGAAAAGTCCGTCATTTAAAAATTCTGAAAGGTCTGATCCCGGAGAAAAAGCCGGCCAGCTCCATCCCCAGTTGTCAAGAGGTGAGATCCATGCAGAAAACTCGCTTCTGAAATTTCCGTCACGAAAAGACGAAATGTTGGTGGTGGAACCGGGACCTCTGTAAGAATAAACAGGATCCGGAAATAATCCCCAAGTAAGCATTACCATATGATCCATCAGGTTTCTTCCCACCTGATCGCTTCTGTTGGCAACGGTTTTTTCAACATTTTGACCGTTTTCGAAAACAGTGTATTTAGAATTTAAAAGAATTTTCGGATTTTCAAAAGCATTGGCAGCAAGAATAACGATTGTTTCGTTCGTATCAATAACCTCTTCTACAAATTCTGTTTTTTCTCTTGAAATATATCTTCTGATGTGAACTTTAGAGATTTTTTCCTGATCTTCTACATCAACGCTTAATTTGTACACCACGCTTTGTGCCTGAACCTGAATATTATGATTTCTCTGAAAATTCTGGTTTTTATTAACTTTATATAAAGCTTTTTTCAGCGTTTTCAGAGCGTTGTATTTTGCCTGAACCGGACAGATCGGAACGCAGGATGCATTTCCTTCACAACGTTCTCCCATATAAGGATTCCATACTGCTCCTAAAGCTTTGTATTCTTCGTTTTCAATATTCTTTAAAGTTAAAGTATATCCGGATTCAGAAGCTTCGGCTTTTACTATTTTGGATGTTCCGTAGGCAATATTCGGGGTGGAATTTCTTCCCTGCGGAGACGGAACAAGCATTATCGGATATTCTTCAAAGTTAAGCTGAACCGAAGTTCCTGCCAATCCGTTAATAATCTGATGATCCATATAACTCTGCGGAATTTCTTCCATCGGAAAGACATAATTTTTACCGTAATATTCTTCCATGCTTTCCTTAATAGGATATTCCTGCGCAGCAACATTTCCGGAAACACCGATCTCAAATTCAGCCATTTCATAATAAGGCTTTAACGTCTCATAATCAATTGGCCAGTCCATCGCTCTGCCGTATTGTTCCTTCAGTCTGAAATCGTTCGGAAGCATTCTTGGGGTAGTTCCGAGCCAGTGAAGTGTGGTTCCGCCTCCTACACGAATGGCATCACTTGCAAAAGGCATCGGACCGAACTGTACCAGATAACCTTTTTTATCCGGAAACGGCGGAACAATCGGTTCTATGTCCAGAACATTCGGAGAGGGAGCCTGTTTCAGATTCGGATACGGTGAATTCGGAACTTTGGCTTCTTCTATGTAAAACTTACGGATGTAATCGTTGTAAGTAACCATTGAAGTGGCAGAATCGAGTTCTATCCCGGCTTCCAATCCTGCTTCATACATTAAAATTGATAGTTCTTTATACGTTTTTGAGTCGTCCGTTTCAGAACGGTGGATCATTTTTTTTGCATCGGTATCAAAAACATGATCTGTTAAAAGTTTGGCAATCAAAGAACCGACGATTCCTGTTCCTACGATGATTACATCTTTTTTTTGCTGAGGTTTTTCTGTCTGATTCATGAGTTGCTGTTTACAGGTTTTGTTTCCCAAGATTTAAAGCCCGGCTGTTTTGCACCCGGCGGATGCGCATGCATTACCGTCCATACGAGACCTTCTTTATAAGATCTGTCGTTTACGTAAGCACCTTCCCAGGTTCCCATATACCAAAGCGTTATTACGCTCTGAGCAATTTCCTGAGTCGCAGGATTGGCAATAATTTCTGCAGTGATCGCGTTTTTCAGCTGATCCTGACTTACAGAATTTTCCAGAACATTTTTAGAAATATTCAGAAATTCAATAAAAGTAGCAGTTTCAATCTGGTTGAGAATGTACTTGTAATAAATCTCGGCTAAACCTGTGGATTGCAGCTCGTTCACGGAAAATCCGGTTAGGGATTCTGAAATCGCCATGAACACGTCGTAGTAGTAATCGTCGACGTTGAGGATTTTGTTGATAATCATCTCGTTGAATTATGGTTAAAGTTTTAGTTTTTATTCTTAGATAATTTTATTTATCGGATAAATTGGGTTATCTAATTTCCGTCTATAAAGTTATATATTTTTCACATTGATTAGAATAAATAATATTTATTTAGAATCTTTCAAAAGTAAATGTTTTGTTTTGATAATTGTTTTAAAATAATCGTTTTTATCCGTCATATTTTATTAATATCATTTTCTCTTAACTATTTATTAAAATTGAGATCCTCCGAATTAAAACAATAGCAATATCTTTGTAAAATAAATTAGAATTACCATAAAATATTTTATGAAAGATATTAAAATGATTGTAACGGATATGGACGGAACGTTCCTGAATTCTTCCCATGAAGTAAGTCCGGAATTTCCGAAAATATATGAAGAACTGAAAAAGAGAAATATTTTATTTGTTCCTGCAAGCGGAAGACAGATGTTTGGAATCACCAAATATTTTGCTGAGATAGAAAATGAAATGGCTTTCATCGCTGAAAACGGAGGGTACGTCATTTACAAAAATGAAGAGCTTTTTGCAGATCAGCTTGATCCAAAATATATTACAGAAATTATTGCGGCAATCAGAACGATTCCCGGCGCTACAGCTGTATTGTCCGGCAAAAAAAAAGCATACTTTGAAACCGATAATCAGGATTTTATAAATTATGTTTCCCAGTTTTATACAGATAATGAAAGAAGGGAAGATCTTACGCAGGAAATAGACGACAGTATTTTTAAAGTTGCAGTGTATCATTCCGGCGGTTCGGAATTAAACGTTTATCCTGTGCTGAAAGAATTCGAAAATTATGATCTTGAAGTGGTGGTTTCCGGTCAGTATTGGCTGGATATCATGAACAGAAATATTAATAAAGGAGTAGCATTGGAAAAATTACAGAAAGCTTTAAATATTACTCCGCAGGAAACCATGGCTTTTGGAGATTATATGAATGATATTCAGATGCTTGAAAATTCAAAGTACTCTTATGCGATGCGGAATGCGCATCCTCTGGTAAAAAAAGCGGCAAGTTTTGAAGCCGGTTCTAATGATCATTTTGGAGTTCTGAAAGTAATTAAAGACTATTTAAATATCAATTAAAACTTTCATTTGTAATAATTTAAGCCTTCAGATTTTATCTCTGAAGGTTTTTTTATTAAACGTTTAATTAATAGCATTAAAGTGTTTATGATTATTGTTAATTTAAAGTTTTCAATTTATTTATAATAATTTCACCAATATATGAGAAAAATATTTTAAATTTATCATCGAAATAATTGCTCGTTTTAGGAGTGATATTTTAAACAAAACTGAACAACCATTTATAAAAGGCGGAACCGAAAAGCCAATAACAGAGTAGGGAAAACTAAATAATTAAACCATGAATCTATCAATTCATCCATCAGTAGGTGTTGCCCGATTAGGGAATAGCACAACTGCAATTTGTCTGTCTCCGGACACCATCGGTGGTCTGCCATTTGATGCCGACAACAACGGGAATTCCTTAGGTCCTATTACATCCTTTAAAGATGCTGCAGGTCTTATTAAAAGACAGGGACAACCGTTTAAAATCCTTTCAGACACAGGAGAAGAAATCACTTTAGACACTCCGAATGTTGCTTCTATTGAATGGACAGTGCATTTAGCAAACAAAAAAGCAGCGTGGTATCAGTACAGTGAGTTGCAGGGAAATCTTTTGTACGGTCAGGAAAACAGTTATCAGAATCAGAAAATTCCTTTCAGAAATCCCGATGTGCCACAGAATGACAGACAAACTTTAATCGTAGATCCGGGACCAAGAACAATTTCCGGAAAACAGAGTTCGATAGGATTTGATAAAGATAATGTTCCTTCGGGCTATCCTGCACAATATCCTCCACAGGAAGTTTCATACGGAGTTCCGGTGGTTACGTTGGGGGATCTTCTTACGGATAATTCAGGAAGACTGGTTGTTTTGGGAGGTTTTGGTCATGCGGGCGGAGATTTGCCCCTAACAAGTTATGGAGGTTCCAGTACATGGCATGACGATATTTCGGACGGACCGGTTTACTGTACGGTAAATTTTAATGACGGAACGCCTTCGGTTTCACTTACAGCATGGGTTGTGATCGGATCACCGGATTTCGCTCCGGAAATTGTTAATATTTCAAATTTAAGCGATACGATGTTCGATGTCGGGGTAAGAAATTTCAATCTGGTACCTGAGATGTACAGCAACGGAAATTATAATCCAGGCTTTCAGGCAAATTTTCAGAGAGATATTTTACCGATTATCAACAGAATCAGCAAATATCAATGGGTTGCCAATGTACAGTCGATGATGGCTTTTACCAGCAATATTTTTGATTTTACAGACAATTCTGAGGCAAACCGCCAAAACAGACAGAATTATTTTTCTTATTTCAGACAAAATGATGCTCAGCCGCCGGTTCCGCCTTATTTACCTCAGGAACAGCTTCTGAAAGAAAACGGAACCGATATTTTCCCGATGATGCCTTTAAATTCAGGAAGCAACTCGGTGAGCAATATTAATATCATGAAATTCATGGCACTGGATGAAACACAGCTTTTCCTGATGCAGCAGTGGGCAGACGGAAATTTTGTAAGCGATCCGAATTACGAAGAATATCCTGTAAATGCTATGGACGCAGCAAGTGTAGGAAATTGTGTAGGACTTCCGATGTGTCCGGGAATTGAAGTAACCTGGAATCTGCAGAATCCTATTATTTATGCAAATCCTTATAGAATTTTACAGTACGGAAACGAACAGCAATATGCAGCACAAGGTTTAACGCCGTCTCGCGATGAATGTGAAGGCGGAGGCTGCGAACCGGGAGATCTAACCAAAAGAATGGCTTGTCCTTGGCAGGCGGATTTCTTCCAGTGTACGATTCAGCTGATTAATTTTACAGATCCGTCTGTGAATAAAGCGGGTTCTCCACCTGCACCGCTTCCTCCAACGTATTATTCTTACTGGTGGCCGCCTCAAAGTCCATGGGATGTTTTGGTAGGTGAATTTACCGCTGAAGGTCAGTCGGCTACCAATGTTCCGGCAGGACAGCAGATGAACTACGCACGCGGAATCAACAGTTTTACGCAGATGGTTCAGTACTGGTACGCGCTAGGATTTATCAGGGATAAAAATTCTCACAGCGCAGGTTTCCCATTCTTTGTGGAAACTGAAAGAAATAATGAAATATTTACATATGAAAATGTTCCTGTAAGTGAGATCAGCGGAAACGAAGAGGATGATGAAACCACAATTCCGGTTTTCTACATCGAAAAGAAAACGCAGGTGGTTACCGAAAGAAGTGAAAAAGGAAGAATGATGATGGAACATCTGGAAGAGGTAGGATTTAAAGAGATTGCTGTTGCAGCAGACCGTATGCCGTTACCTCGTTCCGGAACGCGAAACAGAAGATAAAATGCAAAACTTGTTAGAAACTAATGTATTAATTGTCGGTGGAGGTCCAGCAGGGACTTCCGCCGCTTTAAGTCTGCTTAAATATTCTGACCTGAAAGTAGTTATTGTAGAAGAAACCGGTCTGGAATCTGTAAAAATTGGTGAACAGGTGAACTCAAGTATTTTTGACCTTCTTCAGTACATGGGAATCGATAAGACAGCTTTACATCAGAATAATTTTATCCGGGGACACAGCAGTACCGCAGCTTGGGGAAGCGAAAGACTGATGGTTCGTGATTCTATTTTCAATACCGAAACCGAGAGCTTTCAGCTTAATCGGGAAGAATTCGATTATCTGCTTCTGGAAAATGTATCAGAAAAAGGAGGGATTATTTTTCCGAGAACGAAATGCCTGTCTTTTGATCAGGATGAAAACAATCACTGGACGGTAGATGTAAAACATGAAACCAAAGGAAATTTCACGATAAAAGCAGATTATCTGATTGATGCAACCGGAAGAATGGGGAGTGTATGCCGGAAAATCGGAGTTCAGTCAAAACGGTATGACGAACTTGCCGCAATCGGAAGATTTTTTTATTTTGATGAATCTCAGACGATTGAGCAGAACATCATGATAGAATCAATTGAAGATGGCTGGTGGTATTGTGCTTCTCTGCCGAATCATAAGATGACTTTAACTTTCTTTTCAGACGCACAGATTATTAAAGAAAAAAAGCTTGAAAATACCGAAAACTGGAGCAGGTTATTATCAAAAACAAAACACATTCAGCATAAAATATCAAAAGCGGCTTCCGAAGGAAAACCCTGGGTGAAAAATGCATTTTCTCAGATTGCAGACATCCGTTCGAGCAAAAATTTTCTGGCGGTGGGAGATGCAGCCGCTTCATTTGACCCTATTTCATCAATGGGGATCGGTTTTGCCATAAGTTCTGCCTGTCATGCTGCAAAAGCGATTATTGATGCAGACTCAGGATACGAAAATACTTTTGTTAACTATCAGGAAAACATTAATACAATATATCATAATTATCTCACGACGAAAACATTTTTTTATCAGAAAGAACAACGCTGGAGCGATTCTGTATTTTGGAAAAAAAGGATGTAAGAGGTTGGGATATGAAATTAAATTAGTAATGACAGCCTCATAACGATATGTGAGGCTGTTTTTTGCTTTAACATTTTAAAATTAATAATTATTGAAATTCATCAACATGAAAAAACTACTCAATTACATTTCGTTTCTGTCGGTTGTACTGTTTTCTGTCGCGTGCAGTTCTTCCACCATAGAAGATGAAAATGCGCCCAGTGAAGTAACCACGGTATTTTATAAAAATGCCGATGAGCTCGCTTCAACTTATGATCCTTCGAATACAGTAAATCAGACCTTAAGAAATCAGATTTACGATTTATACAAACAAGGGAAATGGGGCGAACTGGAATCTGTTTTTAAAGTGAATAACCTTAACGGAGGATGGCCGCCTGCAAACGGAGGCTATAATATTGTGGATAATACAGATTTCACCGCCGGACAAAAATACGACCGCTATAGTGGGGCAATCGGAACATACAGCGGAACCGGAGCGCCGACTCTGGGAGGAAATTTCACCAGTCCGATCATCAATGGCTACGTTTATACTTTTGCTCAACGCGCCCTTAACAAACCGGAAAATGCCTATGATTTTTATTATGAAATAGAAGTTTTGAATAATTTGCTACCTTTCAAGGGACAAACGGCAGACATTATTCCGTGGTTCGGGCAGGTTGGAAAAGGAAAACAGACGATGTGGAAAATTCCTCTGGACCCTTCAACCGGCTACACAAAAACATGGAATAAACTTGCGCAGGAAGGTTATATTAAAGTAACGATAAAAAGAAGTCCGAGCGGAAATTATCCTTCAGCGGTTGGAATGGTGATTCAATAAATTTAACTGAAAATGTACGCAATAACAAAGAAAATACAGGTTTTAAATAAGGCAATTATTCTGAAAGATTCGTTTATTAATGATGAAATCAGTTCGTCTGCGGAGCTGAAATTCATCTGTCGTAAATGTAGTCATGAAAATCTGGTGAAAATTACTCCTTACGAATCTGGTTTTCCGATTTTTCAACTTTATCATGAAAATAAAATTCTATCTGTTGACGAATTGCTTAAAAATTCAATGGTAAAAGAGACGCAAAAGAATATGCTTCATGCCGGAGAATTTACAGTTCATAATTTACCAACGTTGTATTTTGGAACAGACTGCGAATCCTGCACTGCAAAATACATCGTAATTTTCAGTTATGGCGAAAAACAACCGGGGCTGGAATTACTTTCCGTTTCCGGAGTATGGAAATATGCAGAGGCATAATATTTTTTTAGATGGTGTGTTCGGCTTCAAATCGAAGATTTGAAGCCGAATTTTTTTATGAACTTATGGAAAACCATAATCAGCAGATGTTCGAAAAGCGTATTATTGTTCAATCTAATCATCAAACAAAAACTTTAATTATATGGAAATTTTACTCATTATTATTTTATCGGTTCTGCTGATTGTTGCATTCAGTAAATCAGGTAAAAATAAAAAACAGGTTTCTGAGAAAGAAGCTCAGATTACAAATCTTAACAGGGAAATCAGTCAGCTCAGAGCCGAGATTTCAAACCTCAATTCAGACAAAAGATCTTTACAGGACAAAATCCAGAGATTAAGAGCCGATTTTTCTAATCTGCAAATCGAGAAACGTTCGGTAGACGAAAAGAATATTCAATTGAAAAATCAAAATGATGCTTTAAGCAAATATCAGGATATCATTAATGTTCAGGTAGAATGCGAATATCTTCTGAAAAGAGCGGAAAGAGACAGTTTAAAATTAAAAGAAAGAGCACAGGCGGAGCTGGATAACGCGCAGCTTCAGGCGAAAGAGTCGAGAAGAATGGCGAAGGAACTTGTTGAAAAAAGAACCAGAGAAGTTGAATTATTGTATGAAAATGCAGTAAGAGAATCCAAAAGAATTATCGATACTGCTGAAGACAAAGCACTTGCCATTGGTGGAGACGCTTACAGAAGTTTGCGCGAAGCGAATGAAATAGCCGACAGAATAAAAGCAATGAAAAATGTAATAAAAGGCTACGGAAACGAATACATTGTGCCTTCTTATACTTTGCTGGATGATCTTGCTGAAGAATTCAGCCACAAAGAAGCCGGAGAAAATCTTAAAAAGCTTCGACAGAATAACAAATTAATGATCACAAGCCGACAAGCCGGAATCTGCGAATATATGGATGAATTCAGAAGAAATATTGCCATAGATTTTGTTATTGATGCTTATAATGGAAAAGTGGAAACGATTTTAAATTTGGTAAAAAAAGACAATTACGGAATTCTGAAACAGAAAATAGATGATGCTTTTCAGTTGGTTAATTTCAACGGAGAAGCCTTCAGAAAAGCCAGAATTTCGGTTGAATACCACGAAGCCCGTCTTGAAGAACTTAAATGGGCGGTTATTGCTCAGGAACTTAAATGGCAGGAACAGGAAGAGCAAAGGCAGATCAGGGAACAGATGCGGGAAGAAGAAAAAGCAAGAAGAGAATATGAAAAAGCCATAAAAGATGCTGAAAAAGAAGAATTAACACTGAAAAGACTGATTGAAAAAGCAGAATCTCAGGTTGCAAAAGCCAATGAAGAGCAAAGAATGATGTTCCAGCAGAAACTTGAAGAACTTCAGGGTAAATTATTAGTTGCGGAAGAAAAAAATCAAAGAGCAATTTCTATGGCGCAGCAAACGCGTTCCGGAAATGTATATATTATTTCAAATGTAGGATCATTTGGAGAAGATGTTTATAAAATCGGAATGACGAGACGTCTGGAACCTCTGGATCGTGTTCGTGAGCTTGGCGATGCAAGTGTGCCGTTTGAATTTGATGTTCACGCCATGATTTATTCTGATGATGCTCCGGCTTTGGAAAGACAGCTTCACAAAAAGTTTTTAAAGAATCAGCTTAATAAAATCAATCCGCGGAAAGAATTTTTCAGACTTGGAATTAACGATATTAAAAATTATCTTGAAGATACCGGAATTATCTGCAAATGGACTCTTACCGCAGAAGCCAGACAATATCGCGAAACACTAAAACTTGAAGAGGAAATGAAGACCAATAAACAACTTGAGAAAGAGTGGGAGCAATATCAGGAAGAAGCAGATCCTGTAGCTTTGGAAGAAGTATTGGAAGGAGGAATAAAAAACAAAACCACAACCCGAGAGTTGTGGTTTTTTAATGAAAGTAT
>NZ_JBBCQL010000116.1:0-13941 GCF_037149975.1 Chryseobacterium sp. VD8
GAATTGGTAAAATAAGTTACTGTAACTCCCGGATCAGAAGAAACGTTAGCTGAAGTTAAATTAAAAGTTCCGTTTCCATTAGTTCCTGCACAAGATGTTAAGGTCGCGTTATTCGTGTTGGGTAAAGAATTTACCGTTAAAGTGATCTGAGCGGTTTTCGAACATCCGTTTGCAGAAGTCACATTCGCGTAGATAATTCCTGAAGGACCTGAATAGGTTGCAGGGTTGGTTATTTGTCCTGTTAAATTAGAATTGGTAAAATAAGTTACCGTAACTCCCGGATCAGAAGAAACGTTAGCTGTGGTTAAATTATAAGTTCCGTTTCCGTTGGTTCCTGCGCACGAAGATAAAGTGGCATTCGTAACATTAGGCAAAGCATTTACCGTTAAAGTAATCTGAGCTACTTTTGAACAGCCTGCTGCGGAAGTTACATTGGCATAAACAATTCCTGAAGCTCCCGAATAGTTCGCAGGATTGGTAATCTGTCCCGTTAAATTTGAATTGGTAAAATAAGTTACTGTAACTCCCGGATCAGAAGAAACGCTGGCTGAAGTTAAATTAAACGTTCCGTTTCCGTTGGTTCCGGCGCAAGATGTTAAAGTCGCGTTATTCGTATTGGGTAAAGAATTTACCGTTAAAGTGATTTGAGCGGTTTTCGAACATCCGTTTGCAGAAGTCACATTCGCATAAATAATTCCTGAAGGACCTGAATAGGTTGCAGGGTTGGTAATTTGTCCTGTCAAATTTGAATTTGTAAAATACGTTACCGTAATTCCCGGATCAGAAGAAACGTTGGCTGCCGTTAAATTGAACGTTCCGTTTCCGCCTGTTCCCGTACATGAAGCCAGAGAAACATTATTAACATTCGGTAAAACATTTAAAGCTAATGTAATCTGAGCGGTTTTTGAACAGCCGTACTGTGAAGTCACATTAGCATAAACAACTCCTGCCGATCCGGAATACGTCGCAGGATTGGTAATCTGTCCGGTTAAATTAGAATTGGTAAAATAAGTTACCGTAACTCCCGGATCAGAAGAAACATTTACAGAAGTCAGATTGTAAGTTCCGTTTCCGTTGGTTCCTGCACATGAAGCCAGAGAACCATTATTTACCTGTAAAACATTTGTATTAATAATGATTTTAAAATACTCAAAATCAAAAGGATTTCCATTCCCCTGAACATAGTATATGAAATTATCGGTAGTGTTCGTTGCAGAAGGATTGGGGGTATAAGTAATTTGCCCTGTTGTTGGATTTACCGTAGCAGTTCCTGATGTTGGCGGTGAAATGATACTGGTAAGCGATGGAACGATGGTCTGCGTAGAATTCGTAAACGCCGGAGTAATCACTTTTGTGTTACAAGAACCGATATTGTAGGTTGTTGTAGAAATAGGAGGACATAAAGTATAGCTGTAAACTCCTGTTAATCTGGTTTCGCAGTTGTTTTTCGTAATTAAACAGGTATAATCTCCGGCTCCGTACAATTCAGGATTGATGGAGAAAGAAGTGGCTCCCGAAATTGGATTTCCATTTAAAAACCACTGATAAGAATCGTAATTATTATCAACCTGTAAAAGAATTCCTGCGTAGCAGTCGCCGGTTTTTGTAATCGCCGGAACAGATGAAAACCCTGCAAAATACCCGCCGTAACCTACTGCACCGTTTCCGGCTGCAATTCCTGCCGTAACAGGAAGGGTAGAATTTACTGTAATATTTCCGTTAACTCCCTGAAGAGAATAGGTTACCCAACCCGGATTTCCCGTTACTGGATAAGGTCCGCTGATCGCGCCGATGGCACTTCCGTTAAACGTTACATTGGCTCCTGTCTGGGTAATGATATTAAGTTTGGTATCAAAAGAATTGCTTCCTATTTTATTGATAAAGCCGATTTCGTTAATTTCTTTCGGTAAAAAACAGCTTAAAGGTGGGATGAAATTCATTCCTCCGGTTGCGTATACCGTACTTCCTGAAGTTCCTGCAAGAAGCTGATAAACATACACATTATTATTGGCAGAAATACTCATGTTGTAATGTCCGTTCCCCTGATTGATATAGCTGGTTCCCTGAACAATGTAATATTGTCCTGCATTCAGTGTGACATTTCCTAGCAGAGTACCGTTTACGGTAAGTTTGGTATTATTTTCCGTGGCGATCACCAAAGCAGCTTCCATTCCGGAATCGGCAGGTCCGTTTCCTTTTACCAAAGCAAATGTTTTTCCTAATCTTTCTACAGGAACAGCCTGATCCATCAGAATATCCACATTGCTGTTGTTCTGTGTGGTATAGATACTGTTGAAATTACCGTTGGTTACCGAAATAGGTTTGTTCGCCGTAATTTTTGCACCAACCAATCCTGTTAAATTGCTTGAGGATAGATCACTCTGCGCTTCAATGATATATGATTTCCCTTTATTGATGGTAAATGTTCTTGTAGGCGATGAAGTACCGTCGGAGAAAATAACGTTCGGATTGTAACCGGATAATGTTACGGTAGTATTGTCTTCCGTTGCAATAAATCCAATGGTTGAATTAACGTAAGGTTTTGCGGTTGTATTCGGGGCAACACCTACGAAAAAGTTTTTCCCGATTCCTGCCAGACCTTTGGAAGTGATGATTTCTGCCTGATTGGGAACTGCAAATCTGAAGTTGGCAAAGAATTTTTTAGGACCTTTCACCTGTAATCCCATTGATCTCTGTGTAAAAAGATTGGATGGAGTAGAGGCAATCATATAATTGTTCGGAATGGTAACCTGTACCGGATTGTTTTTACTCACCTGAACAGTAGAAAACACCGTATTGTTGTTGTAAATCTGAACCGAAAACGGAGTCGTTTCATTGGTGGATAAATACAGATAGCATTCCGGAGTACCCTGAAGTGAACTTGCCGACATTGGCGCAAACCAGTGTTCCGTATCCAACTGAGCATTAAGAATAAAATAAAAAAAAGAGCAAAAGATTAGTAGAAATTTTTTCATGTCTAATAATAAGGGCTGCAAATCTAAGCATTAATAATCAATTTTTTATGATGATTTTTATCTAAATAACTCCATTTAATGTATTTTTTAAATATTTAATAATGCGTTAATATTTAGACGGTTTGCTGTTTTCGGCATAAAAAAATCCCGATGAAAAAAATCACCGGGATTAATATTTTTAATCTTAAAAAGATTATAAGCTGATTCTGATAAATCCTGTTACTTTAAGATCTGCATTTACAGACTTCACATAGTCAGCAACTGACATAGAGCTGTCTTTGATGAAATCCTGGTGTACCAAAGTATTGTCTTTGTAGAATCTCTGCATTTTACCTTTAAGGATATTATCGATAATGTTTGCAGGTTTCCCTTCTTCTACAAGTTTGTGTCTTTCGATTTCTAATTCTTTATCGATGGTTTCCTGAGAAACAGAAGTTTCGTCTAGAGCGATCGGGTTCATCGCAGCAGCCTGCATAGAAACAGATTTTGCAACTTCGTCTGCTCCGTCTACTTTTGCAGAAAGAGAAGTAATGGCAGCGATTTTGTTTCCAGCGTGGATGTAAGCTCCTAAATAAGGACCTGTAATTCTTTCGAATGCACCGATCTCGATTTTTTCACCGATAACACCTGTTTGCTCGATTAATTTCTCAGCAACAGTGATTCCGTGGAAATCTGTAGCCAATAATTCTTCTTTAGAAGCAGCAAAAATTGCCATTTCAGCCAATTCATAAGCTAGTTCGATGAAAGCTTCGTTTTTACCTACGAAGTCAGTCTCACAATTTAAAGAGATAATAGCACCTAACGTGTTATCTTCGTTTACTCTAGCGATTACTGCACCTTCAGTAGACTCTCTGTCAGCTCTGTTAGCAGCAACTTTCTGTCCTTTTTTTCTAAGGATATCTACCGCTTTTTCGAAATCTCCTTCAGCTTCAACTAAAGCTTTTTTGCAGTCCATCATACCTGCACCTGTTTGGTTTCTCAATTTTGCTACGTCTGCAGCAGCTGGTGTATAAGACATAATATCTATTATTTTTTTTATTTAAGATTAGTATTAATTTTTAGCTTAATTTTAAAGCGATGCAAAGATAATGATTTTAATGATAAACTAAAAAATGACTTTTTGCGTTATTTGTATATTTAATAAATTTTTAAATGCTTACTTAATGAAAAAAATATTTCTCCTCATATTTTTATGCATTTTCACTCTCGGATTTTCGCAAAAAAAGAAAAAAACGAAATCCAAAGGCATCGTAGAAAAGGAAACTGCCATCATCTATACAGAAAGTGATGCGGAAACCACTGCTGAAGCAAGAGTGATTGCAGGATTTTTGAAACAAAATCCCGGACATGCCAAAACAGATTATTTCAAAAGAAAACTGATTGCCATCATCACGGCCGGAAATTCTCCTGAAGCCAAACCAACCATTAAACCTTTAAGTGAAGATAAAATAAAACAGATGGTTCTGGATAACAACAGCCTGAACAATTCTAAAACCATTGCAGCCAATGCTTCTAAAGCGGAAAGAATGGTAAACTACGCGAGTGTTGCCGGATCGAATAAAAAATCTGCCGGAGCAAGCGAACAGAACAAAAAGACAGCAGCCATGTTAACGCATCTTTTTAATAATGATCCAATGGATAAGGAAGCTTACATTAATATTAAGAACAGGTCTAAATGTAATCTGATTGTAAAGATCAACGGAAAAAAATATTATAATCTGGATGTTCCGGCAAACGGACAAAACTTTTTATTGGTAGAAAAAGGAGAGTATATTTTAACCACAATGGTGTGTGATGCCAAATATTCGTCCCTGAAAAAGATCAATAAAGATATTGAGATCGAATTGAATCTGAGTGAATAATTGAATAGAAAAAAAGCTAAAAAAACCGGTTAAGAAAACTTTCTTAACCGGTTTTTTCATTTTAATTTACAGAATTGTTGGAGTTTCCAGCCTGATCTTTCCAGAATTCTACCTGCTCCTTTAATTCTTTTATACGTTCTTCGTAGAGTTCAATTACCTTTTCTGATAAGGAATTTATAGTATTAATAGTGCCTACAAATTGAAATGCCATTCCTCCTTTTTGATCTGTATTTTCTTGTTCAAGATTATTAGCTTCATCCGTAAGAAAGTTCTCAGGTTTTATTTCAAAAATTTCACTTAATTTTTCAATATGATGTACCCATGAATTGCTTTCCCCGCTTTCTATGCGTGCATAGGCAGACTGGGAAATGTGTAGTTTATCTGCCATATCATCCTGAGAAAACCCTTTGGATTTTCTTAATCTTTTTATTTTCTCAGCTACGGTATTTGTCATCGGTATAAATATTTAAAACAAATATAGAAAATTATTTCAAATCACAGGCTTTACCCGATAATCGGGTAATTTTATGCAAATATAGGTTTTTGGGGAAGTGTTATTTTTCACATATTTGTAGAGTAATTTAAAAAAACAGTATATTTAACCCATTAAAAAAACAACAAATAACTATGACGAAAAAAATGATTTCGTGGCTGTCCTTCATGGCAGTGTTTCTTTTTCTCCTGCACTCCTGTGTACACGATGAGATTAATTCTTCTTCCGATCCTGCATCTGCAGAGTACCATTCTAAAAGTCTTTGGAAAGAAGATGAAAAGTACATTAAAAATGTAATGAAAATTTACTCCGAACACGAGGACAATATCAAGAAATTTTCCGGAACTCCAGATTGGGATTATGCCATGAGTATGGAAAGATATGATGAATCTTTTATGGTGGTTCCCATCATAGAGAATGGTAAAGTAGTAAATACATTGGCTTGCGCAAGGTTCGATAAAAAAGTTTACTTCCGTTACGAAAATTCTGAAACCAATAAAGCTTTTTTCCAGAACATCATCTACGGAAAATATACCCGGTACAAAACAGAAGCGGATAACACCAAAACAAACACACATAAAGGGATAGTTTGTATAACCAAAACGATATCCATGTGGTATCCTGATAACGAGTCTAATCCTAATGCGGGAGGTTATTGGGAAACCAACTACTATACCAATTGTTATAACTTTCTAGATTATTCCGGTCTGGGATGGGAAGATAACGGTGGCGGAGGCTACGACTACGGCGGTGGTGGCGGAAGTGGAAATAATGACCCGAATAATCCTAATAACCAAACACCCTGTGAGAAAACAAAGGACCTGCTTACAAAACCCGATGTACAGGCAGTTGTTAGCAACTTGAAAAACCACCTTAGCAGCGGTGCAGGTGGCGAAAAGGGATGGAAATTTAATAAAGTGGGAAATCCTACGGAAACTTCCAATAATAGTGAACATAGTGTTACAGTAGGAGATCCCTCTCTCATAAATGGTACTTACCACAATCATACAGGAACAAAGGTTGATATTTTTTCGGCTACTGATATTGCTACTCTGATTGAGATTGCCCGATATCAAAGTATAGGAAATGCGGGAAATGCATTTTCAGGTTTAGTTGCCCCCAATGGTATACATTATGTAATATACTTCAACGGAAGTCATGCTGATCTACCACCTTCTGGAAGTTATAGTGAAACTGATATTAAAGTTTGGGAAATTAAAATGTTAAGAATGAAGGATAATTTATTAAATGATTCTAATTTCTATAACATGATTAATGGTACGAAAGTTTTGAATGAAAAAGGATTAGAACAAATATTCTTTTCTGTATTACAAAAAATGGGCTTACAGGATAAAATTGTTTTACAAAAGATCGATAACTTAACTAATAAAATATTAAATATAGAACAAAGTTCAGATGGAACAATAATAACAGCATCTTGCCAATAAAATAATAAAGCTATGAAAAATATTTTAAGAATAATACTCAATCTCGTTGTGTGTATTTTGGGATTAACTCAGTGCCATGCACAACAAATTTTACCATTGAATACGTCGACATTTAATATACCTGCTGGAACGTACTTTAAAGATTTAAATAATGAATTTGGTTATTATTTGGGTAGTTGGAAAGGTAATTATCAAGATAAAATTATTACTTTGTCAATTGTTAAAGTGAATAATAAACCTTTTGAAATGTGGGATAGGAGTTATTATCATGATCAAATAATTGTAAGATATGAAATTAAAAATATCAATGGAAACATATTACAATCTACATTAAATAGTAGTTTTAATGAAGAAAATGATGTCCATCTTTTAATAGAAAGTTCGGGTACTGAAGCAAATGGTAATGTTTTGAAGTTGCTGTTCGCTGGAGGAAATTGTAGTGTTGGAATTGGTGAAATTATATTAAAAAAGATAAATAATACACAATTTTATTGGAATTATTATCCAGGAACTACAACTAGAAATGACATTACCTGTCCTCCAAATCTGCATTATAACATTTATTTGCCTGAAACAGAAAATTTAATTTTTACAAAACAATAAAGGTAAGTCTTTTCGGAGGCTTTGTTTTTCAAATAAATTATGAAAATATTATCATTATTTGTTTTACACATAACTTTATTATCCTGTAAAGCGCAGCAAGTTTTATCATTAAATGGTTCAGTTGTTAATTCTCCGATTAATTCATATTTTAAAGATATAAATAATGAATTAGATTTTTACGTTGGAAATTGGAAAGCAAACTTTCAAAATAAAACAATGATTTTAAAAATTACAAAAGCATTACATAGACCTTTTGAAATGCTTGATAAAAATTATTTTCAAGACCAATTAATTATAAGGTATGAAATTAAAGATATAAATGAATCTGTATTACAGACAACCTTAAATAGAAGTTTTACTGATCAAAATGACGTCAAGCTTTTAATAGAAAGCTCTGGTACCGAATCTAATGGAGACATAGTAAATTTGCTATTCGCTGGAGGAAATTGTAGTGTTGGAATTGGTGAAATTATATTAAAAAAGATAAATAATACACAATTTTATTGGAGCTATTATCCAGGAACTACTACTCGAAATGATATTACCTGTCCTCCAAATCTGGATTATAACATTTATTTGCCTGAAACAGAAAATTTAATTTTTACAAAACAGTGATAAAAGCCTCTTCGGAGGCTTTTTCAAAAGATGATATATGAGACCAATATTATTAAGATTCTGTCTGATTCTATTAGTTTTAATAATGAATTTTTATAATTCTCAAACGGTAACTTTTAAAGGTGTTGTTAAAGATTCATTAGGGACAAATGGTATTGCCATTAGTGTTAATGATACCGTAAGGAAGTTTAGGGACAGAGCTTTTAAAGACTCGATATTTAAAGAAAAACATTGGGATAAATATGATGAATTGATTCATAATCAAAATCTCTTTACATATCCTGATTCTATTGGAAACTATACAATAACAGCAAAACTTACAGATACGTTATATTTTTATAAGAGAAAATATACCACCCAAAAATATAAAATTGAAGATATCGTAAAGAATAATATTCAGGTGAATTTAAAGCGTTCACCTTGTATACCCAATAAAGAATGCAATCAAGATAAACCATCAAAGCTATATATTTTCATTGGAAAAAAAATAAATGTTTCTTCTGTAGATACTTCTAAATATTGTGGAGAAATTATGGACAGTGAATATAAGGCTGAATATAAAATCGAACAGGAGTTTGAAGATCATTATCCTGAGAAAGAAATTATTTTTACGGCATATGATCATAATAGTAAATATGAATACATGTTTCAACATTATGAAAATGTTTTAATCTTTATTGGGGAATATTGTGGAGATTTAATTCAGCTTAAATATCAATTTTTTCCAGTGTATAAAACAAAAAACGGAAGATGGGCAAGTCCTGTTGACACTTACATGGAACCATATTATAAATCTGATCAATTTACTCCTGTAAATATTCTTTTCGATAAATCCGTAGCTTTTGATGTATTAAAGACGAATAAAAATCCATCTGATGAACAAATTGAACAGTTAAAAAAATTCAAATTCCCTGAAAAATACTTTAAAATAGAAAACGGAAAGGCAATACCTATTATGGGAAGATATGCAGAAGATTTAGTAAAACTCTGGAAAGAGATTTCTGAAAAGAATAAATAATAAAATTTATTAAGTTGACACTACTAATCTTTCCCCTGATTTGCCTACCAGAAACAAAAGATTTAATCTTTACCAAGCAGTAGTGAAAGTTAACCTTTGTTTTGTACAATAAAAAAACCGGTTAAGAAATTTTCTTAACCGGTTTTATTTTTTTATCCTTTAAATTGCCCCATCGCAATGAATTTCTCCTGTCTCTGGGTTTCAAGCTCTTTTCCAGTGAATTTTGAAAAGGCTTTGATGTTCTGCAATATTGAATTTTTTAAGTTCAGATACGTTGTTTCCGGATCGTAATGTGCGCCTCCAAGAGGTTCTTCCACAATTCCGTCTATGAATTTTTCTCTTAAAGCATCTTTCGGAGTTAGGTTCAGTGCGTTTGCTGCATCTTCTTTATGATCCCAGTTTCTCCAAAGGATGGATGAACAGCTTTCCGGTGCAATTACCGTATACCAAGTGTTTTCCAACATATATACTTTGTTTCCTACACCAATTCCTAAAGCTCCGCCACTCGCTCCTTCACCAATGATATAGGTGAAAATAGGAGTCTTAAGCATCGTCATTTCAAAAATGTTTCTTGCAATTGCTTCTCCCTGTCCTCTTTCTTCCGCTTCAAGACCAGGATAAGCTCCCGGTGTATCTACCAAAGTGATTACAGGAATTCTGAATTTTTCTGCAAGCTTCATCAGTCTTAAAGCTTTTCTGTATCCTTCAGGATTCGGCATTCCGAATCTTCTGTGTTGTCTTTCTTTTGTAGTTCTTCCTTTCTGAGTTCCGATGATCATTACTTTCTGACCGTCAAGGGTTGCTAAACCACCGATCATGGCAGGATCATCTGCGAAATTTCTGTCTCCGTGAAGTTCTAAGAAACTGCCTTTATCCACCATTCCGTGGATGTAGTCCAGTGTATAAGGACGATCCGGATGACGGGAAAGTTGTACTCTTTGCCAAGGCGTAAGATTTCCATAGATTTCTTTTTTCTTTTCTATGATTTTATCCTCGATCTGGCTACATGCTAATTTTACATCAACACCACTTTCTTCTCCTACTAAAGAACAAGTTTGGTATTGGTCCATTAATTCTTTTATAGGAAGTTCGAAACTTAAATATTCCATTCTTGAAGTAAATTAAATCTTTCAAATTTATGAAAAATTATCAAAATCTATTTAAAATTATTGATAGCATTGTTTATTCTGGAGATAGTCTCCTCTTTTCCAAGAAGTTCCATAATGTCCGGAACGTCTGGTCCTTTCAGTTCTCCAACCAACGATAAACGTAAAGGCATCATCACTTTACCCATTCCCAGACCTTTATTTTCCGCGAAATCATGAACCTTCTGCTTAAGATTTTCAGCATTAAAATCAGTCACTTCAAGATTTGAAGCCAATTCCCCTAAAATTGCCGAAGTTTCATCATTCCAGGCTTTTTTAGATGCTTTTTCGTCATAAGAAGTGGGTGCTTCGAAGAAAAATTTTCCGTTTTCGTAGATGTCTTTCGGGAAAGTAGCTCTTTCTTTCATCAGCTTAATCACTTTTAACAGTTTGTCGTCTGAAAGTGTTAAATTTAAATCTGAATTTTTAAGAATATTCAGTAAATCTTCATCCGAAGTTTTCTGGATGTACTGATGATTGAACCATTCTGCTTTTTCTTTGCTGAATCTTGCCCCGGCTTTATGAACTTTATTCAGATCAAATTCTTTTGCCATTTCGTCCAGAGATAAAATTTCTTTATCGTCTGCAGGAGACCATCCCAAAAGTGCAACCATATTGATGAATGCTTCAGGCAGATATCCGCTTTCTCTGTATCCTTTTGAAACATTTCCCGTTGCAGGATCTGTAAAATTCAAAGGAAAGACAGGAAACCCGAATTTATCGCCATCTCTTTTGCTTAATTTTCCGGAAATTCCTTTTTTAAGAAATTGTTTTACAGAAGCTAATATTTCATTGTCCTTATCATTTTCGCTTAACATTGATTTAAATCTTGGACTTTTTACTTCTGAAAAGAAAGATTTAATAATTGTTGCAGATTCATCAAAAGAAAACTGATTGTTTTTTGCTACAAACTCTTCTGTGAAAGATTTAGTAATTTCATCTATATTTTCTTTATTAATTAAAGTTGAAACATCAGGTTTTAAAATCAGAGAAAGATGGGCAAACTGAGGCGCTTCCCAACCCATTGCTTCATATAATAATGTATGCAGTCCCAGAGAAGGCAGCCATTCTTCACCACGGATAACGTGAGAAATTTCCATTTCGTGGTCATCGATGATGTTGGCGAAATGATAAGTCGGCATTCCGTCATTTTTTACCAGAACTTTGTCATCTAAAGTGTTGGTGTTCACAGATGAATTTCCTCTGATGATGTCTACAAGATTTAATGTTCTGTCGATCGGCATTTTAAATCTCACTACATACGGCGTTTTTTCATCCAGCAATTTCTGAACTTCCTCTTCAGAAAGTGCAATGCTGTTTCTCAAACGGTTTCTGGATTTATTGTCATAAGAAAAAACTTCTCCTCTTGCCTCATATTCAGCACGGATCTCGTCCAATTCTTCAGCGGTATCAAAAGCGATATAAGCATAATCTGTTTTTAAGATCTGCTCTGTATATCTGTCATAAATGTCTCTTCTTTCAGATTGTCTGTAAGGTGCAAATTTACCTCCTTTTTTCGGGCTTTCGTCGGCAATAATTCCGCACCATTCAAGGGCTTCTTCAATGTATTCTTCTGCTCCTTCAACGTATCTTGCGGTGTCTGTATCTTCAATTCTCAATACAAATTCACCTCCCTGGTTTTTAGCAAAAAGATAATCGTATAATGCGGTTCTTACGCCTCCTAAATGTAAAGGTCCCGTAGGACTTGGAGCAAAACGTACTCTTACTTTGTCCATTTTAAATAAAAATTTTTGCAAATTTACTTAAACTAATATAAAAAGGTACATTTATTTGCGATAAACTAATTTAATTGCTTATCCTTGATTCATCAGAATACTTAATTTTAACGCAAAGTCCGCAGAGTCTTCTTTTACTACTCACTGTTTTTAAGTTTGCAAAAGTGCTTCGACAAGTTCAGCATAAGCTATTCACTCAGAAAAGTACTCAAAGATTTTTCAATGATGGAAATTTCGGATAATCATAATTTAATCATGTATTTAAATGATTTAATTTTTGGAGAATAAAAATCAATTAAAATAATTTCCTTTTCGAAAAATAACAGATATAATGCTGTATTTTTGTGGAGTTTTAAATTCACCATGGCACAAGTTAAAAAACAGAATAAATTATCTTTTTATATTCAGGGATTTGCACGAGGATTATTTCCTGTACAATCTTTCGAAAAAAAGATTGATAGTCTCTATAAAACAGTCTCCAAAGAACAGCTTAAAACTGTTGAAAAAAGAGTAGACTATTACAATAAAATTTCCGTTGAAACTCTGGTAAATCATTCCGGAACAACGATTACAGATCTTTTGAAGCCCAAAACCCCGAAAGCCTATTATTTTGATACCTATGAATATGCAAGATATTTTCCGAAAGATTTAAAAATTGATTTTGCATTTGGTGATGTCAATACCATCCTTGATTTTCCCAAAATAACGAAAAGCCGTCCTATTAATGGAAATAATGAAAACAATATTTTACTGAATCTGGACAAAGCAAGACATTTCGTATCTGTAAAGGATAATCTTAATTTTTCTGAAAAGAAAAATATCATGATTGGAAGAGCGGCGGTTCATCAGGAACACCGAAAAAGATTTTATGAAAAATATTTTCACAATCCGCTTTGTGATCTGGGACAGGTAAACAAAAACGGAAATCAGGAGTGGATAAAACCTAAAATTTCGATCGGGGAACATCTGAAGAATAAATTTATTTTGAGTCTTGAAGGAAATGATGTTGCCACGAATTTAAAATGGATCATGTCTTCGAATTCCATTGCTGTTTCTCCTCCTTTAAAAATGGAAACATGGTATATGGAAGGAACTTTAAAACCAGATGAGCATTTTATCGGGATCGATGAGAATTATGAAAATCTTGAGGAAAAACTTCAGTATTACATCGATCATGAAGATGAAGCTTTGGAAATAATCCGAAATGCCAAAGAATACAGAGCGCAGTTTAATGATAAAAATGTTGAAAATTTAATATCACTTTTGGTATTGAAAAAATATTTTGACTACATTCGCTAAAAATTATTAGAAAGATATGCTAGAAATCGGAGAAAGACCTTGGGGAAAATATTATGTTTTAGCGGATGAGCCACATTATAAGCTGAAAAGAATAGAAGTAAATCCGGGACAGAAATTATCTTACCAGTATCATCACAAAAGGCAGGAACAATGGACAATTATTGAAGGTGATGCTACCATCGTTCTGGATGATAAGGAGATCAGTTTATCTTACGGTGAAAGTATTTTTATACCTCTTGGCGCCAAACACAGAATAATGAACCTTTCGGATAAGCCGGTTGTATTTATTGAAGTACAGACGGGAACGTATTTCGGCGAGGACGATATTGTGAGGCTTGAGGATGAATATGACAGAAATTAAAAAATAAAAGGTTACAGATTGCTGTAGCCTTTTTATTTTTAATTCAAAGTCTTTATAATTAACTGTTGTTCTCTATTCTACAAAAAGAATAGGAAAATGTTTTAACCTGAAATTATTATGTAATATATATAGGGTGAAAAGTCTCTCGGATAAAAAACCGATGACTCTTCTTTGATAAGGATCATCACTAAAGGTTATTTTTTGCTCTGTTTCAAATAGAATCGTAAAAAGCCAATTGCAGTAATCGTTTATAAGCTCATATCTTGTAATAAACATATTTCCAATATAAAGATTACTGCCATTTTCAAGATGTTCTGTGCTACTTTCAGCATAATCTGGAAATTTTTTCCGAATAATATCCATACAAATATCCCAATCTTCAGGAT